>NZ_DBFOSR010000019.1:0-27486 GCF_048427265.1 Paraeggerthella sp. | reverse complement strand
GAAACGTACGGTTTTGCCGCGAAAACCGTACGTTTCGGGCGACAATGCGTTCTTCGTTGTGCGCTCGGACCCGCGACCCGCGCTCGGACCCGGGGCCGCGAACCCGCGACCTGAGCCCGGCCCCGAACCCGCGACCCGCGCTCGGACCCGAGCCCGCGACCTGCGACCCGCGCCGTGGCCCATGCCCTTGCGGCCCCTGGTTGTCCTTTGGTAACACTTCTGTATAAAGCGTAGTTTTTCACTCAGGCTCTCCTGCGAACTGGTACAAATAGTAGGGACAGCAAAAGCGCTGCTTGGCAGGTGGCCTAGGAAACCGCCTTCAGCAGACATTGACAACCGAACCTAAGGAGACCAGCTTTAATGCCTGTTGCGTTAAGCCTTTTTCTTGTCCTGTTCTTTCTCATCATGAATGCGTTTTTCGTCGCCGCCGAGTTTTCGCTCGTTCGCGTGCGCAAATCCCAGGTTGAGATCCTTGTCGAAGAGGGTCGTCCCGGCGCCAAGTACACCAAATTGGTCGCTGACAACGTTAACGCGTACCTTTCCGCTTGCCAGCTGGGCATCACCCTTGCCTCGCTCGCGCTGGGCTGGCTGGGCGAACCCGCCGTTTCCGCGCTCATTTCTCCGCTGCTTTCGGCGTTCGGTCTGCCCGAGGCCGCCATTCACGCTATCGCCATCGCCGTTGGCTTCATCATCATCACGGCGTTGCACATCGTGGTGGGCGAGCTTATTCCGAAGTCGCTCGCTATTTTCTCAACTGAAAAGTACTCCCTGCTCACGGCCACGCCGCTTGTGTGGTTCTACCGTCTGACCTACCCGGTCATGTGGCTGTTCAACACCATTACGAACGGCGTTATGAAAATGCTCGGCCATGATGCAGCCAGCGAACACGAGGTGTACACCGACGAAGAAATCAAGCTGCTGATCGACGAGAGCACCGAAAGCGGCCTGATCGATCCCGAGCAGAACGCCTACGTGGACAACATTTTCGATCTGGGCGACAAGGACGCCGAGGCTATCATGACTCCGCGCACCGACCTCATCTGCATCGACCTGGAGGATTCGCTCGAGGAGAACATGCAGCTGGTGCAGCGTTACAAGTACACGCGCTACCCGGCATGCCGCGGGACGAAGGACCGCATCGTGGGCTTCGTGCATGTGAAGGACCTGTACACGCTGTCTGAGCATGCAACGGTGGACGACCTGCGCATTCGAACGATTCAGGCCGTCCCCGAGGGCGTGCCCATCGCCAAGCTGCTGCAGACGCTGCAGGAAAAGCGTACCAAGATCGCAGTGGTCATCGACGAGCACGGCGGTACTGCCGGCATCGTTACCATGAGCGACATCATGGAACAGATCGTGGGTCGCATCGACGACGAGTACCAGCACGGCGACACCGACGAAGTGGTGAACATGGAAGACGGCAGCTACCTGGTGGACGGTTCGCTGCCTATCGATGAAGTGGGCGATCTGATCGGCTTCAAGCCCGTCGAGTCGGAGGAGTGCGAAACGGCGGGCGGTTTGCTGCTCACGCTGTTCGACCGAATTCCCGACGAGGGCGACTCGGTGTCGGTCGAAGGCGGCGGCAAGAAGGCGTCGTTCACCGTTGTGGACATGGACCGCCACCGCATTGACAAGATTCGCCTTGTGCTGGAAGACCTGCCGGAGGGCGAAGACGAATAACGCGCATCAAAAAGAGGGCTCGCAATTCTGCGGGCCCTCTTTTACGAAAGCGCGGTTTCTCGGCTACCCCACCTTCACGCCGGCGAACCGCTCGGCGTTGTGCCAAAGCATGTTCTCCAGCTCGTCTTCGCTGAAACCTGCGGTAACGAATTGGTCGTATTCGGCGGCAGGATCCCACATGGGGAAGTCCGACCCGAACATGATGCGGTCGGTGCCCCACATGCGCGCCAACTCCACGGTGCGGCGTTGTCCCAGGAAGAACTGCGAACTGGACGCGTCCACGAACAGATTCTCGTTGTGCAGGATGTCGTAGCCTACGTCGTAGCGCGACCAGCAGCCGAAATGCGCGGCATCCACCACAAGGTCGGGGAACGTCTTCAGGACGTTCAACAGCCGCTGTGGATGCGAATAGTCGTATCGGTAGTCGCCGGTATGCAGCACGATAGGCACGCGGCCTTCTATGATTTCGTACACGTTCATAAGGCGCGGGTCGTCCATATTCACATGCTGCGTGTCGGGGTGCAGCTTCATGCCGTGCAGACCCAGGCCGATGGCCCGCTCGATTTCCCTTTCGGGATCCGGGTAATCTTGGTGCATGGTCATGAAACCGATGAACTCAGGATGCAGCCGGCATTGCTCGGCGATGAAATTGTTGATGGTTTCCACGCTGCCCGGCGTGGTGGCCACCGAATGCACAATGAAGTGCGTGATGGGCGCACGCTCCTTCGAGGCCAGCAGGTGCTCCACCGTGCCTTCGCCGTACATGTCGATGACGTAGAAGTCCCCGATGGCGTCGACGGCGCGCGAGGCGATTTTATCCGGGTAGATGTGGGCGTGGGCGTCGATGACGGCCATGGGCTCGTGCTCCTTTGCAATGTGCGGTTTGTGCGGTGCGACGTTGGGCAACGTATGCGGCGCATCGCTGTCCAAGAGCCGTGCAACTTTCGATTGTAGAACATCGCGGTTTCGGGCGCATTAGGCAGAAGGGTATTTCTGGGTGTCACTTTGCATTGGTCACGAGGAAAAAGGGCCGAAAGACTAGCACTCGAAGCAAAAGAGTGCTAACTTTTTCGACAGTGACTTTAACAAGCTCCCGCACGCCTGAAACGGCGATGTTGAACCGCTTGAGGGCGCGGGACGCCTATCGTGCGCGCGGTGATGGCGAAGCGCCGCACACCGATGAGAAGGGAACCGAACTATGTCCAAAGACATTGCTTTCGACAACGAAACCCGTGCGAAAATGGCCGCTGGCGTGAACAAGCTGGCTGACGCCGTAAGGGTGACGATCGGCCCCAAGGGCCGCTACGTTGCCATGCAGAAGGAGCACGAGAAGCCGAACGTTTCCAACGATGGCGCAACCGTGGCGGCCAACGTCGACCTTGAGGACCCCATCGAGAACATGGGCATGAAGATCGTGCGCGAGGCTGCTGTGGCGGCCAACAACGATGCGGGCGACGGCACCACGACGGCAACCATCCTGTCCGACGCCATTGTGAGCGAAGGCGTGCGCTGCGTTATCTCGGGTTCCGATCCGCTGGCGTTGCGCCGCGGCATCCAGCGCGCCGCAGACGCGGTGGCGCAGGAGGTGCTCAAGGACGCCGTCGAGGTTTCCACGCGTGAGCAGATAGCCGAGATTGCAACGGTTTCCGCAGGAGATCGGGTCATCGGCGAAAAGATCGCCGAGGCCATGGACGCTATCGGCAAAGACGGCATCATCTCTGTGGAGAAGTCCCAGAACTTCGGCATCGAGGTGAAGATCCTCAAGGGCATGATGTTCGACAACGGCTTTATCTCCCCTTACATGGCCGATGATCAGGGCCGTTTGGAAGGCGAGCTGAAAGAGCCCTACATCTTTCTGACCGATCAGCGCCTGGGCGACAATTTCGCCGACATCGTGCCCGTGCTGGAGGAAGTCATGCAGTCCGGCCACCCGCTGCTGATCGCCGCCGAGGACGTGCGTGGCGAGGCGCTGAACGCGCTGCTCATGAACCGCCGCCGCGGCACGCTGATCAGCGTTGCGGTAAAGGCGCCCGCTTTGGGCGACCGTCGCAAGGCGGAGCTTGAGGACCTGGCCATTCTTACCGGCGGCGAGGTCATTACTCCCGATCGCGGCCTGTCGCTCTCCGATGCGCGCAAGAGCATGCTCGGTCGCGCTGCAAGCGTGCAGATCACCAAGGACCGTACGACCATTCTGGGCGGCAAGGGCAAGCCCGAGGACGTCGAGCAGCGTTGCGCGCAGCTGCGCGCCGAGATCGAGCGCACGCAGATCGACTACGATCGCGACGTGCTGCGCGAGCGCTTGGCGAAGCTGTCCAGCGGCATCGCGGTGATGGAAGTGGGCGCTGCTACCGAGTCCGAGATGAACGAGATTCGCAGCCGCATCCAGGACGCCTTGCTGGCCACGCGCTCTGCCGCCGAGCAGGGCCTGGTAGCTGGCGGCGGCGTGGCGCTGCTGCAGGCTGCCGCTGTGCTGGACGATCTGAAGTGCGACAACCCCGAGGAGCAGCTGGGCGTGGACATCCTGCGCAAGGCGCTCGAAGAGCCGCTGCGCGCGCTTGCCGAGAACGCGGGCTACCGCGGCGACGTTGCGGTCGAGACGGTCAAGGAGCTGCCGCAGGGCCATGGCTTGGATTGCATGACCGGCGAATACGGCGATATGATTTCTCGCGGCATTGCCGATCCCGCCAAGGTGACGTGCACGGCGTTGCAGGCTGCGGCTTCCGTTGCGTCCCTGATCCTGATCACGAACGCGTCGGTGAGCGACATGGTTCCCGAAGAGGACTAGTGCTCGAATTCGCGTTCCTTGCATTCTGATGCCGACCCGCGCTCATGTGCGGGTCGGCGTTTTTTACGGGGCGGTTCCGTGCGACAAGGGCGGGATTCATGTTGAAGGTGCTTTACTGCCTTCGGGTTCGGAGCTTTCATCGCGGTGCTCTCACGCGATGCCCTCGGCGAGTTCTCGCAGATTCGCCCATCCGTGCTACACTTTTCCCATGACTTCTTACACCACCATAGAAGGGCGGGCAACCGCCGAGATCGAAGAGAAGAAGAGCCGGTTCATCGCCAGCTTGGCCCACGTGGAAACCGAGGAGGAGGCGCTTGCCTTCCTCGAGGAGATTCGCGCGGCGAACCGCATGGCGCGCCATAACGTGTACGCGTACGTGCTGCGCGAAGGCGGTGCGGGCTCTTCGGGCCGCGTGCGGTACTCCGACGATGGCGAGCCGCAGAAGACGGCCGGCCTTCCCACCCTCGAGGTTGTTCAGCACGCAGGTCTTACCGACGTCATCGTGGTGGTCACGCGCTACTTCGGCGGCGTGCTGCTGGGAACGGGCGGCCTGGTGCGCGCTTACACGCAGGCGACGCAGGCGGGCGTCGAGGCGGCGCAGCTCGTGGTGGTTTCGCGCTGCGTGGACATTTGCATTCGCACGGCGTATGCAAAGTACGACCAGCTGATGCGCATTGCGGCGGATTGCGGCGCGAAGGTGCTCGATACGGTGTACGACGATGCCGTTACCCTGCAACTGCGCATGCTCGACGGCACGCAGGACCCGCTGCTGAAAAAGCTGACGGAACTGGAGCGCGGACAGGAAAACGTTACGGTGAGCGACCCCTTGGAGGCTGCGTTCTAGCCACCTCTCGCTCGGCGCGTTCGCGCCCGCCGAGCTCGCACGCCCCGCGCCCATCGCGCCCCGCGCCTGCACACCGCCCGCCCTCCGCGCTCTGCCGTTATTGCCATCGCGGTGCCGTGGTGACCCCGGCATCTGAGCGCCCTTTGGACGCATCTGCTCTATAATGTCCCCCATGGCGCGCAACCAGCAACTCATATTGAATCGATACCGGCCAATCGCGGAAGCGGGGGCGGGTGGCTTCGGCACCGTGCAGGTGGCGTGGGACACGCGCATTCAGCGCCGCGTTGCCATCAAGTGCATCGAGCTGGACGACGTCGACGCTGCCCGGGCCGCTCTTCCGGGCGCGAACGCAGCGCCGTTGCCGGACGCTTCGCGCGATGCGGCGTTTGACGACCCCCTGTTTTCCGACGACGAAGACGAAGCGCTGTTTTCCCAGGCTGGAGCATCGGTTGATCTGTTGGCGGAAGCTCCGCTCGTGCGCTCTCTCGCGCATATCCCGGGTTTGGACGAAGCGCGCACGGCGGCCATGCTTACCGATGCGAGCATTGTGGCGGTGTACGATTTCGAGGTGCAGGACGCTACGGCGTACCTCATCATGGAATACGTCGAAGGCATGTCGTTGAGCGAACTGCTTCGCCGACATGGCGACCGTTTGACCCTCGATATTGTGGCGGCGGTATTCTCGGCGGTGTCGCATGCGCTTGAGGTGGCGCACAGCAACCAGGTGCTTCACCTGGACATCAAGCCCGACAACATCCTGATCAACCATCAAGGTCAGGTGAAAGTGACCGATTTCGGCTTGGCGACGCTAGCGGATGCTTCGGGTTTCGGCACGGCTGGAGGCGGCACCATCGGCTACATGCCGCTTGAGCAAATGCGGCAGGAAAACCTGGACGTGCGCTGCGACGAATGGGCGTTGGCTTCGGTCGCGTACGAAATGCTCACAGGAGAAAATCCGTTCCTTGCGTCCGATTTGAAGCGTGCCGAGCTTGCAATCGAGGATGCGGAGCTCGTGTTGCCGTCGTTGTGTTGGGAAGGGCTTGACCCTGCAATTGACGACGTGGTGTTCTATGCGCTCGACCCCGATCGCGAAGAACGCTACGCAACGATTTCCGATTTCGCAGAGGAACTTGAGCCGTTCCTAGGCGATTCAAAGCGCGGCGTTCGCGAGCTTGCAGCTATTGTCGGATATGCCGATGAGCAGGATGAAGAACCTGTCGAGGACGAGCCTTGCCTTCCGCGCGTGCCCTTGCGCGAGCGCTTCACGCCGCTGCATCGTGCGATTGCGACCCATGCGGTGGGCGGTGCGGGCAGCGCGCTGCTGGCGTTCGTGGCGCTTTGGAACATGCCGCAGACAAGCGGTTTCGCGAATCCGCTGTTCTGGGGGATCTTCGCGCTCATCGTGCTTGCGGGTGCGTTGCGGCCGCACCTGGGCGCGCTGCTCGGGTATTTCGCGCTGGCCGCCATGTTCATCGTGCAAGGCGTTCCGGCGGCAGGGTGCGTGCTGCTGGCGGCTGCGGCCACGTGGTGGTACTTCGTTGGGCGCGAGGGGGACGCCGAAGCGAACGCTGCTTTGGCGGTGCCGCTCGCGGGCGCGTTCGGCTTGGGGCAGCTTGCGCCGTTGGCGGCCGGACTGAGCCTGGCTCCCGTGCGGGCTATGGGGACAGCCGCGTTCTCGGTGCTGGTCGCCGTCATGCTGGCCGCCTGCGGGTCCCATAACCTTCTGAGCTGGGACGTGCTTGCGAACTGGAACGTGGGCGCGCGCAGCGACCTGGCGGGCGCCATGGGCGCGCTGCTCGTGCAGCCTCCGCTTTGGTGCGTTGCCGGCAGTTGGATCGCGTCGGCCGGCGCGCTGGCTGCGATTCGCTTGCGGCCGACGCGCGCGTTTGCGGTTCTGGGCACGTGCGTGGCCGGTGCGCTTCTGCTTGGAGGCGTCGCCGTTGCGGCATGGGTTGCATCGGGTCAGGTTACGTGGATGCCCTCTCTCGGGAATCTGGGGTTCACCGCGATATCCATTGCGTTGGCGCTTGCGGCGTGCGTGTTCGTGCCCGACCCCGTGTACTACGACGAAGACGATTGGGCGGAAGAATAACCTGCTTATCGTACTGTTGGGCGGGCTTCGTACTATAATCGAGCCGAAAACCTGCGAGGAAAGGAAAACCCATGCAGCAACTGGGAGACGAGCGTGTTCTGTTCGCGTTTGCGCGCGATTTGGAGCCGGCGCTTACCGTGGAATCGGGCGAGACGGTGCGTATTCGCACGAAGGATTGCTTCGGCAATCAAGTTCGGACGTCCGAGGACGCGCTTGACGAAATCGATTGGGACGCCATCAATCCGGCTACCGGCCCTGTTTTCGTGAAGGGCGCTCGTCCGGGCGGTGCACTCAAGGTGGTTATCGAGAACATCGAGCTGGACGACCAGACCGCTTCGTGCACGGGCAAGGACGAAGGCGTGTGCGGCGATCGGTTCGATGCGTGGAGCACGCGCCTGTGCGCCATCAAGAACGACGAGCTGGTGTGGAACGACAAGCTGTCCATTCCGCTGAATCCCATGATCGGCGTTATCGGCGTTGCTCCGGCGGGCGACCCGGTGAACTGCGGAACGCCGGGGAGCCATGGCGGCAACATGGACAACACCGCCATCACCACGGGAGCCACGCTGTATTTCCCAGTGGCGGTGGAGGGCGCGCTGTTCGGCTGCGGCGACATGCACGCCGCCATGGGCGATGGCGAGATCAGCGTTTCGGGCGCGGAAGTGGCCGGCTACGCTACGGTCACGCTTACGGCGCTGCCCGATCTGCACGTGACGGATCCCATCATCGAGAACGAAACGCATCTGGGGATCATCGCATCCGCCGAGTCGCTTGACGCCGCCGCGGATCGCGCGGTGCACGAGATGGTCGATTTGCTGCACGACCGCACGGGCACGCCCCAGGACGAGTTGGTGATGCTGTTGTCCCTGGTCGCTGACGTGCAGGTCTGCCAAATGGTCGACCCGGAAAAGACCGTGCGCTTCATGGTGCCGAAGTACGTGCTGGAAGCGTTGGAGTTCAGCTTGTAGCGAAGCGATGCACGAAGATGCCCTTGTTCCTTTGCGACATCTTCGTGCTTCCTGCTTGTAATGACAGAGAACAATTACCGTTGAAACGGTAATTGTTCTCTGTCATCTCCCCCTTATTCGTTCCTACAATGCATGGTGTTGAACGAACTGTCACTATACAAGGGGGTATGCACATGGCAGCGAAACCGGCCGCTTCGGCGGCTCAGGCGAAAGACGGGGCCTCGAAATTCCTGGTCCTTCCCATCATTATTCTCATCATGGCCCAAATGGGCACGTCGGGAGAGAACAGCGCTCTCAGCCTGGCGAACACGGAACTAGTTAACCAGCTGGGCGCGACGGTTCCCGATATTCAGCTGGCCAACATGGTCTATTCTCTCATGGCCGGTGCGCTGATGATCGCCGGCGGCCTGCTGGGAACCGTTATCGGCTGGAAGCGCAACTTCCGCATGGGCGCGTTGCTCTGCGCGGCCGGAGAAATCCTCATGGCGTTCTCTCCGAACATGCTCGTGTTCATCTGGGGCGGCCGCGTGCTCGTGGGCTTCGGCGCCAGCTTCATGATTCCGTCGGTGCTCGGCTTGATTCCAAAGATCTACCAGGGTAAAAACCGCGTGCAGGCGTACGGCTGCATCGGCGCCGCTTCCGGTTTGGCCGCCGTGCTGCCCTTGCTTTTGGGCGTGCTCATGGAGATGGCAGGCTTTCGCATTACGTATGTGGTGCTGGGCTGCTACTTCCTGGTCGTGTTTCTGCTTTCCTTCAAGCTCCCCGCCATCGAGGAAGGCGGCGAGCGCGCGAAGTTCGACGGCGTGGGCACCGGCATTGCTGCAGGCGGCCTGTTCCTGTTCCTCGTTGGCCTTTCCCGTATTTCGGTTTGGGGCCTGTTCGAGCCTTTCGAGGCTGCTCCGTTCACCATTTTCGGCATGTCCCCGGCTCTGCCGATGACGCTGCTCGGCCTGTTGATGCTGGTCGCACTCGTGTTCGTGGAGAAGCGCATCGAGAAGAAGAACGGCAGCGCGCTGCTTCCGCAGGTGTTCCTCAAGACGCCGCAGGTGCTTGCCGGCTTGGTCGCTTCGGCTCTGACCTTCTTCTTCATGGGCATCCAGTCCATCCTTCTGGCGCCGTATCTGATGCTGGTCGCCGGCTGGTCTCCGGTCACCATGGGCGCCATGTCCCTTATGGTGGGCATTCCCACCTTCCTGCTCTCGCTCGGTATTCCGAAGCTGTTCCCGAACGCCAATCCGCGCCGCGTGCTGCAGCTTGGCTACATCGTCATGGCTGGCTCGCTTGTTCTCATGTGCTTCTCGATTTCCGAGGCGGGCGTCGGTTTTGGTATGTACGTTGGATTCTTCCTGGTGGGCGTTGGCGCCGGCATTTCCAGCTCCCATACGAACAACGTGGTCGCGCTGGCTCTCAATGACCGCGACGCAGCGCAGTCGGGCGGCATTCAGACCACGATGCGCAACGTGGGCCAGGCCATCGGCGTTGCCGCGCTGGGCGCCGTGCTGCTGTTCGGCATTACGTCCAACATCGACTCCGCCATGAAAGCCGATCCCACCATCACGCCGGAGGTTCGCCAGGCTGTGTCCCAGCGTTCCATCACGCTCATGAGCGACGAGAGCTTCCTGGCTACTATCGACGACATCGAGATGAGCGATGCGGAGCGCGAGAGCCTGGCCGCCATCAACGCGACGGCGCGCGTGGACTCCACCAAGACCGCCTTCATCGTGGCTGCCATCATCATGGCTGCGGGCTTGCTGACAACGCCGTTCATCACGGTCCTTCGCAAGGAAGAGGAAGCGGAGACATCGGCTCGGCCTGCAGCTCTTGTGGCCGATGAGCTTGAAACCGCTCGATAGACAGGGAATACACGGAAGTAAGGAGGGCATGCGTTATGAAGACGCTGTATTGCAACGGAGATTTCGTTCCCATGACCGATGCGAACGCCACGTTCGAGGCGCTGCTGGTCGAGGACGACGGCACCATCGCGTTTGCAGGCGCCCTAGATGAGGCGCGCAATCGCGCGGGCGATGCTCGGGAAATCGATCTTGAGGGAAAGACCGTGCTCCCGGGATTCATTGACCCCCATAGCCATTTGACGGGCACCACGCAGTACATCTCCACGGCAAGCTTATCGGAATGCACGTCGTTCGACGACATCGTGAACGCGCTGACCGCCTTTATCGAGAAGCGCGGCATTACGGCCGACGGCGTGGTGATGGGCACGGGGTATGACCAGAACTTCCTGGTCGAAGGCCAGCATCCGACGAAGGACGTGCTTGATCGGGCGTCTCGCGAGATCCCTATTTTCATCGTCCACGCGTCGGGTCACATGGGGGTCGCGAACTCCCGATCGCTCGAACTGGTAGGCGTCACGGCTGAAACGCCTGATCCCGAGGGGGGTCTGTACGGGCGCGTCGAGGGCAGCATGGAGCCGAACGGCTACGCTGAGGAGCCTGCCACGCTGTTCAACTTCTACGCCATGTGCCAGCCCCGCATGAACTTGGACGTCCCGGCGATGTTTGATGAGATGCAGGATTACTATCTTGAGAACGGCGTAACCACTGCGCAAGACGGTGCCACGCAGCCGGACTTCGCGGATATGCTGGCTGCATTCGCCCGTGCGGGAAAGATGAAGCTCGACATCGTGGGCTACCCCATGGACGGCCACGGCGTCGAGGGCATGCTCGAGCGCAATGCTGACTTCGACAGCCAGGATTATATCGGCCATTTCCGCTTGGGCGGTATCAAGATGTTTTTGGACGGATCTCCGCAGGGCCGTACGGCTTGGATGACCCAACCTTACGAACCGGGCGAAGACGGAGCCACTGATTACGTGGCGTACGGTACTATGAGCGATGACGAGGCGTATGCGTTTATTCGCAGCGGCATCGACACCAATCACCAAGTGCTGTGCCACTGCAACGGCGATGCCGCAGGCGATCAGCTCATCGCCCAGTACAAGCGCGCGCTCGAAGATTCGCCGAACCCGAACAAGCATAAGCTGCGCCCGGTCATGATCCATTGCCAGACGATTCGCCAAGATCAATACCAGGCTATGGCTGAAATAGGGATGATCCCCAGTATCTTCACATCGCATATTTGGTATTGGGGCGACATTCATCTCAACAACTTCGGCCAGGCTCGCGGTGGTCGCATTAGCGCCGTGCGCGACGCTTTGGACGCGGGTCTTCCGTTCACGTTCCATACCGACGTGCCCGTTGTTCCCCCGAAGATGCTGGAAACCGTCTGGTGCGCGGTCAATCGCATTACGAAAGCCGGCGTCCAACTGGATGAAAGCCAGAAAATCGACGTTTTCGATGGGCTGAAAGCTATCACCATAAACGGTGCGTACCAATACGGTGAAGAAGAGCGCAAGGGTACGCTTGAGGTGGGAAAGCTTGCCGACCTGGTCATTCTTGATGCGAATCCGCTCAAGGTGGATCCGATGGACATCCGCTCCATAAAGGTTCTCGAAACCATCAAAGAAGGCACGTCGGTTTACCGCTGCGCGTAATCTTTCGTTCCGCGCGGCACGCAATGCCGAAAACGGGTTTTGCCCCAAAGCCCGTTTTACCTCCTGGAGCCCGCACGATTCCGTGCGGGCTCGCTGCGTAGCGGGGAGGTTAGGCGGGGAAATATGCCGTCAAGGCATCTTGGGAAACCTGGCGTTCGGTGAGTATTCGCTTGAACTGCTCGGTTAACGAAGATACGGCGCTGCGATCGTTTTCCGAAACCAACAGTACCGCCACCGTCTTTACAAGCGCGCCGATCAAGTTGAAGTTGTCCACAGGAAAGAACACTGCGCAGGTCGAGAGCACTTTGGAGCTGAACAAGGGAAGAACCAGGGTAGATCCCGAAGCAAAGAACGATGCCTCGAACAATCTTGCAAACTGCTCGTTCTTCATGTCGAGAATTTTCCGATCCGCCAGCTCCCGGTGCACCTCATGGGCCAACTCCCTCATGTCGTCTGCTTGCGTAACAGCGTCGACCTCTATACAGTGCAGCTGCGTTTCAAGGTCGTTATTGAGCATGGGGATGGATGTCATGATGCGCATGATGTCCTGCTCGTCGATGGCCTCGGAAACGGTGATCGTGGGGAACGTGCTATCCAGTGGCTCGAACGATATAAGGAAGTCGAAGCGACTGGATAGCGCTGTCGATTCAGCGGCGGACTGCTCCACATCGTTTTCCGTAATTACGTCTACGATTCTGATTTTTGATGCAAGCTTCTCGATGCGGTATTTGCCGTACGCTGCCTGCTCGACCCCTGCATTCACCACAAGGCCCACGCGGAACACGCGCTCGGTATGCACGTGGTCAAGGTATTCGAGCAATGCCATGATGATGCGGGTGTAGTCGGCCCCAAAGACATTGAAGTCTTGCAATTCAGGTGCGTCGTGCAATGCTTCGGATAGCAGCAGAAAGCCGTCCATGTTGTCGTATTTCACTACGTGTTCGATGGGTCCGGGAATGGAGAGGTTGCAGGATTTCCTTAAA
The DNA here is from genome assembly GCF_048427265.1 of Paraeggerthella sp. Lineage (NCBI taxonomy): Bacteria > Bacillati > Actinomycetota > Coriobacteriia > Eggerthellales > Eggerthellaceae > Paraeggerthella > Paraeggerthella sp. The sequence continues at coordinate 14,623 of NZ_DBFOSR010000019.1, read as the reverse complement.
AGGGCGCCGTCTGTCAGTACGAGCAGTCGTTGGCGCAGCGCGTGGTCGGGCGCTTGCCCGAAACGCTGTTCGAAGGTTCTTTCAATGCGCTCTACCGCCTCGATGGTGCGAGGGGCTGGCTCGTACTCTTCAATGTTTCGCCTGCTCCATTGCCAGGTGCCGCAGGAGAACAGGTTGGATGCCAGCGCTATCTCGTGGTCGTTGACGGGCATTCCCAGGTGCCGCTCGAACCGGGTTTTCAGCTTGCGAGCAAGTTGGGGATGGGCTGCTTTGAACTCGGATGACTCGTTGAGCGTGTGGCCAAGCCTCAAGCGGGCGCACATCACTTTGAGGTAGAACGACGTTTGCTGCCGTGAGTTCTTCGAAAGTTGCAGCCCCATTTCCTGCTCGGCCTCATCGGCTACGGTCTGCAAAAAGCGCGCATCTTGCCCCATGAACGTTGGCTCGATGCGGTTTTGCATCATGCGTCGGTCAAGCTTGTAGAAAAAGTACTCTATAAAGAACCGTATCGCAACCTCGGATCCTTCGATGCTGAGCCTGTCTTTCTTGCGGATGGACAATCGAAACGACTTCAGCATGAAGCTCCACCATTTCATGTCCATTTGAAGTTGCTGCTTGTTCGTAAACAGGCTGTGCGCAAGGGAGTCTACGGTAAAAGCCTTTGGCGAGCAGGTGATAAGGAGAATCCCGCGGTAAAACCGCTCCAGGCGAGGTCTCATTTCGATGGCGTTGTCGGCGACCATGGCTTCAAGACGACTTTGCTCGCCGCGTGCGAGGGCCATGCGGATGCCGTTGCCGCGCTTGCTGCGTATGCGCGAAGCGAATCCGGCGTGTGCAAGGTGCTCGTTTACGACCTTTGCGTCGGTGCGCACGGTTTTTTCCGAACAGCCGATGATGCGCGCCAGCTCTTCAACGGGCGTGTAGTGATCAAGATACAGCAGGTGATTCAGCAGCATGCTTTGACGCACGTTCATGGCGGTCCTTCTTCGGTGTTCTGTCCGTCTGGCTGATGCGAGGGTGCGGGTGCACCGACACATCAATTTTACCGAAGATGCGGTAATTCTTCTACAGAAGGCGCGAAAAGGCGTGGGTACAATGGGTTGAGCGACGTGTTCAGCCAGCAGATAGCAGGGGGTGCTGACGTGGCATTGGGGAATAACTCTCGTGTTCGAGCTGCGGATAGGGTCGAAGGAGCGCCGTTTCTTGTAGCTCCTCTTGTGGTTATCGTTCTTGCTCAAATTGGAACGTCAAGCGACAACGCTGCGCTTGGCATTGCCGTACAGCAGCTGGTTGGCGCGCTTGGGGCGACCGTTGCCGATGTGCAGATGGCAAACCTTGCTTACTCCCTTATAGCGGGATCGTTCATGATCGCTGGAGGCATGGTGGGGGTGGTTGTCGGATGGCGCAAGACGCTGCGCATCGGCTTGGTTCTGGCTATCTTGGGAGAGATTGTAGTAGCGCTTTCTCCGAATATGGGCGTGTTCACTTGGGGAGGGCGCTCGATCGTCGGTTTGGGCGCAAGTTTCATCACGCCGTCGGTGCTTGGCTTGATTCCCGCATTGTACGAGGGCCGCGCTCGGGCGACTGCATTCGGATTCGTGGCTGCTGCATCGGCTGTTTCCGCTTTGGTTCCCATCCCTTTTGGTCTTCTGCTTGATACTGCGGGATTCCGCGTAACGTTCGGCGTGATCGCGGCTTATTTCGCGATCGTGCTTGTTTGCACGCGCTTGCTTCCGAACCTTTCGAAACCGGATGCTTCCATGAGCATTGATGTGGGCGGTATTGTGCTGGCAGCTAGCGGTTTGGCTTTCTTGTTGTTCGGCATCGCGCGCGTGTCTTCGTGGGGGTTCGTCGAGCCGTTGTCGGAATGTCCCTTCACTATTGGAGGGATTGCCCCTACGCTGCCTGCGATAGCTACAGGTTTGTGCCTGCTTACTTGCTTGGTGCTGTTCGAGCGCAGACGAGAGTCCCAGGGAAAGGCCGCATTGCTGCCCCGCGCGTTCGTGGATGCGCCGTGCGTCCGTGCAGGATTGCTCGCGGTGGGGGTGCCGTTGTTTTGCATGGGGGCTCAGGGAATCATCGTGACGCCGTACCTGCAGCTTGTAGCTGGATTCAGCGCGCTTCAGACGGGCTTGCTCTCGCTGCTTTCGGGCATCCCCATGCTCTTGTGCGCCATGCTGGTGCCAAAGCTTGTGAGGAAAACTCGCCCTCGCTTGGTCATTCGCGTTGGGTACGGCTTGATTATCGCGGGTGCGTGCAGCATGGCGCTTTCGTTTGAGCCGCACGGTGTAACGCCGCTGCTGTTCTTTGCTACTTCGCTGGTTGGAGCTGGGCTGGGCGTTGTCAATTCTCAGGCGAACAATGCGGTGGCTTCGGTAGTCGATCCCGTTGCCGCTCAGCAATCGGGCGGCATTCAGGGCACGGCGCGTAACGTAGGCATGGCGCTCGGGACGGCGATCATGGGGTCTTTACTGCTCGTGACGATGCAGGTTGGCGCTTCTGCTGAATTGAGCGCGCTTGAGGGAGACGCCGTGGGTTCTGCGGCCGTTATGGTCCAGGAAGAGATTTCGTTCTGCGACGACGCCACGTACGAGGAGCTTGCCGTTCGATCAAGTGTCGAAGGCGGCGACGAAAAGGTTGTTGTGGAGTCGCTTGCCGCCGCACGCTGCAACGCAGCAAGCGTGTCGATGTTCGTACTTGCCGGGATTGTGGGCGTAGCCTTTATCGGCACCCGTCATATAGTTCGAGAGTTGCAGGGATAGAACAAGGGGGCAGGGTCGTGAATGACCCTGCCCCCTTGCGTCCCTCGCCTTGCTCTGCCCTGGTTTTACAGAAGCCCGCAAACCTTTCCCAACAGGGGCTCGAAGCTGACGCCCCGGTCTTTGAATTCGGGCTGCTTCGCGCTGACGATCATGGCGTCGTGCACGAAGTCGCCGGCGAACGCAACTGCTTCGGCCAGGCTGCGACCAGCCATAACGGCTGCCAGCAGGCACGAAGCGTACAGGTCGCCCGTTCCGTGCAGCATGTAGGGAAGGTACTCGTTGCGCACTTCCACCGTATCGCAGTCTGCTCCGCCCACGAAGTTGCGTATGCAGGTTTCCCCTTCGCGCTGAATGCCTTTCAGCACAACGTGCTTCGCGCCCTTCGCCACCAGCGCGTCGATCATGCGCTTGGCTTCGTCGTCCGAAATGTCGGTGCCGCGCCACTCTTTGCCCAAGATGATGGCCGCTTCGGTCAGGTTGGGGGTCAGGATGTCCGCTCCGCACGCCAGCTCGGCCATGGCGGCGCAAAGCTCCGGCGTGTACGTGGGGTAAACCTTACCGTGGTCGGCCATGACGGGATCGACCACGCGCAGCGCGTTGGGATACATGGCGTACAGGTCCCGAATGCGGTCGACCTGCTCCGGCGCGCCTAGAAAGCCCGAGTACACGGCATCTATTTCCACGCCGATCTTTTCCCAGGCGCCCAGGTAGTCTTCCAGCATTTCGGTGGTGTCGTGCATGTACCAACCCGGAAAAGCCGTGTGGGATGAAAACAGCCCCGTCGGAACGGGGCATACGTCGCATCCGGCCGCGGACAGCACGGGGATGGCCACGCCGAGCGAGCATTTGCCGTAGCCGCATAAATCGTGCACGGCGGCAACGCGAGGAATGTAGTCGCCTTCGCGACGGTACAAATACGTATCGGACTCTGACATGGATGGACCTTCCTGTTCGAGTTTCGCCGTCGGACAAGAGGGCTTCGGGCTGCGTGCAGCCACTGAGCCTTCATGCCTATGGTGAAGCTATGCGGATCGGTTGACGGGTCGAAAACGACGGATTACTTGCTTTCGTCCTCGTCATCGTCGTCGAAAAACGACCAATCGTCTTCACCGGGTTCCCGGTTGACGAACGTTTTGCGCGTACGGCGTTCCATGATGATGCACGCGATAAGGCTGATGACAAGTCCTGCGCCCACCAGGCATCCAATGCCGGCGTACGTTTCGAAAAGAAAGTGGTACAACGCACCGAAATCCATGATTACCTCGTTGTTCTGCCCGTGGCGATCGCTGTCGCCGCGGAAGGTTTGCACTCCAGCGTTAGAGTATACTATGCCCAACCGATTCCGATATGGGTTGGTTCCGAGATTCCTTTATTCTTTTCGCTCATCAAAGAAGGGCGTGTGCATGTCGGCTGTGAACAGGGGGAAGGGAGAGCGCCGCGCAATTGCGACGGCTGTCTCTGTTGCGGCCGTCCTCCTTGTGATCGTGGCCGTGTTCAGCCTGACCGCGTTCATCGATCAGAAGCTCAACGAAAGCGCCGAGCAGCAAGTGGTCACCTTCACCGAGCAGGCTGCGGGAAACGTGTCCGATCGCGCGGTCATGATGGAGGACGCGATCGGCGCGTTTACCGTGCAGTCGTCCGATCCGCAGGCTCTTCTTCCGGCTCTTTCGGCGTTGCAGGAGCGCTTGGGCTTGGCGGGCGCCGCCTTCGCGGGCATGGACGGCACGGGCGTGGAAAGCGACGGCTCGCCGTTCAGCGTCGACCAGATCGAAGGGCCTGAAACGGCCTTGTCCCAGGGCGACCCGTCGTATTCCGGAACCTTCACAACCCAGGACGGCGTTCGCGTGCGCACGGTGCAGCGCCCGCTGTACATCGACGGCCAGCAGGTGGGCGCGCTGTATGCGCAGATTCCATTGAGCCTGTTCGCCATGCCCGAGCATCTGAACATGTTCGACGGGCGCGGCTACTTTATTCTGTTCCAGGCCGACACGGGCGAGATCCTGGTTCCTCCCGCCGACAAAACCAAAACCGTTCTGCCTCCCGAGGCCAATCTGTACGAGTTTCTGGATGAGGCTTCTCGGTATGAAGAGCCCCTGTCTCTTGCATCTCCGGAAAGTTTGAACAACGCTCTTTTGTCGCTTCAGGCTCGGCAGGGAAGCGACCTGGAGGGCCTGTTCAATATCGTGTACGACCGCTCAAGCGGTTTGGTTACCGCGCCGGTTGACGGCAAGGTCTCGTACGTGTGCGTCGCTCCGGTAAGCAAAGGCCCTTGGTACGTGTGCAGCGTGGTGCCGGTCGAAAACGTGCGCGCCGAAGCGGCGGTGGTCACCACCACGTTCCAGGCGGTGTTCGGAATTGTCATGGTGTGCCTTATCGTGGCGGGCTTCATGGTGTTCGCCGCGTATCGCCGCCGGGTGCGCGAGCGAAACGTTGCCATGATGGCCCAGCTGTACCGCGCGCTTTCCGACAGCGTGGACCTTGCCGTTAACCTGTACCATCCCGAGGATCGCCAGGTTACGCCTATCGTGGCGAAATCGGCGGACATCATCGGCTACGCGCTGGACGATTTCCTGAAAAACGAGCGCTTGGCAAGCGAGATGGGGCTTTCCGAAAAAGGAGTCGATCTGTTCAGCCGAATCAGAAAAGGGCTGGTCGACGAATTCGAGCACGGCGAATTCTCGTTTCGCAGTACGCGCACAGGCTCTGCCCGCTGGGTTGCCTATTCGGTTCGGCCGCTGGTGTTCGAGGGCAAGCAGCAGGTGCTTATCGTTTTGCGGGACTCCACGCCCGACAAGCAGATTCAGCTGTCCATGAAGGATGCCATGAATGCTGCAGAAGCCGCCAACCAGGCAAAATCTGATTTTCTTTCGCGCATGTCGCATGAGATTCGCACGCCTATGAACGTGATTATCGGCATGCTCCAGATTGCGCGCGGCAACGTGGACGATCCCGAGAAAATGCGCGTGAACCTTGCCAAGATCGGCACGGCGTCGGATCATTTGCTGGGCTTGATCAACGACGTTCTGGACCTTTCGAAGATCGAGAACGGGAAGATGACCCTTGCCAGCGATCCCTTCCGTCTAGCCGACCTGCTCGATCATGTGGAGGAAGTTATTCGCCCGCAGTGCGAGCAGCGCAGCCAGGAGCTCACGGTGCGCGGGCCTGCTTGCGCGGATGCCGTGTACGTGGGCGACACGGTGCGTTTGAAGCAACTCCTGATCAACCTTTTGTCGAACTCCGTCAAGTACACGCCCGAGGGCGGCCACGTGAAGCTTGAAACGAACGCCGCCGCTGCTCCGGTCATGGGGTATCGTCAGGTGGTGTTCGTGGTGTCCGATGACGGCATCGGCATGTCGGAAGAATTCGTCGAGCGCATGTTCGAGCCGTTCGTCATGGAGGGCCGTTCGCACGAGCAGGGCACGGGGCTGGGCATGTCCATCGTCAAGAATGTCGTAACCATGATGGGCGGATCGATCGAGGTTGACTCCGCTATAGGGAAGGGCACGACATTCACGGTTACGTTGAGTTTGCGAATCGCGTTCGAGGCTGAGCTCAAGTCGTTTGAAGACGACGCGCGTGACCGTGGCTCTAACGGGCCTTCGACCCCTCGCAGCGATGCTCCCGACGAAGAGGGGTCGCTTTCCCTTGCGACGCTTTCCGCCCCTCGCGCCATCGAGCGCAGCGAGCTCGAAGGGCTGCGCGTGCTGATTGCCGAAGACAACGATCTGAATGCGGAAATCGCTTGCGAGCTTTTGGCGGCAGAGGGTCTTTCCATCGAACGCGCACGGGACGGCGAGGAGGCATGTGCCCTGTTCGAGGCGTCTGACGTGGGGCATTACGACGTGGTGCTCATGGATGTGCAGATGCCCAAGATGAACGGCTACGATGCCACGCGTTGCATCCGTGCCCTTGATCGCGAGGACGCGCGTACCGTGGCTATTGTGGCTATGTCGGCGAATGCGTTTTCCGAGGACGTGAACGCGTCGCTTGCCAGCGGCATGGACGCGCACCTTTCCAAACCCATCGAGGTTCGCCGCGTTCTGTCTACCATCGTGGAGTATACGCGCAAGCGCCGCTAGTCCGCTTTTCCGCCGTACGTCCCGGCGCGCCGCCGCGTGCTGCCGCTGGTGCCGTGCGCCCCGGTGCGCTGCCGCGGGTGCCGTGCACCCCGGTGCGCTGCCGAAAAGAACGAGTTTTGCGGCGATTTTCCGCCTTCGAGGAGACCTCTTCTTGAGGGCGTTTTGCATCGCACCAGGTCACAAAGCTGCTAGGGGCTTTTATCCTGGTTTGAGGACCAGCAAAACTCGCTCATTTTGACAGCGCGTCGGGGCGTGCGGTTTGTGGGCGCGTCCGGGTCGCGCGGGCATGCGGCTGGGTCGCTCGGGCAGGCAGCTCGCGGGCGCGTGCCAGGACGTCGGCGTGTGCGGCTCGCGGACATGCGGCCGGGGCGTGCAAGCTCGCGGGCATGCGGCCGGGTCGCGCAAGCTCACGGACATGCGGCCGGGTCGCGCAAGCCCTCGGCGCACGGCTGGGAGATCGGGCATCCGGGCTCGAAGGCGGGCCGAACATGCCAACGGCGTGAAGGACCGGCAAGCTGCGCCGGGCGTGAGGTATACTGGTCCAATTATCGTATCCAACCAAGAAGGAGCGCTACCATGCTCGACATCAAGTTTGTCCGCGACAACCAGGAAGCGGTCGCTGAAGCGATGAAGAACCGCAATGCTTCATGGGATGCGTCGCGCTTCTCTCAGCTTGACGAAACGCGCCGCGCGGCCATCGCGAAGGAAGAAGCGCTGCAGGCCGAGCGTAATGCCGCATCCAAATCTATCGGGGCCATGATGGCCGCAGGCCAGAAGGACGAGGCCGAAGCCGCGAAGGAGCGCGTACGCGCCATCAACGAAGAGATCGCCTCCATCGGCAAAGAGCGCGAAGCCGCCGACGCCGACCTGCGCGAGCTCATGATGCGCACGCCCAACATGCCGGCCGACTCCACGCCCGTAGGCCAGAGCGAAGACGACAACCCCGAGGTGCGCCGCTGGGGCACGCCTCGCGATTTCGCCGCTGAAGGCATCGAGGCGAAGCCGCACTGGGACCTTGGTCCTGAACTGGGAATCATCGACTTCGAGCGTGGCGTGAAGCTGGCCAAGAGCCGCTTCTACCTGCTGGGCGGCCTGGGTGCTCGCCTGGAGCGCTCGCTCATCAACTTCATGGCCGACACGCATGCCAGCCGCGGTTACAAGGAATGGTGGTGCCCGGCTATGGCGAACGGCACCACGCTTACGGGCACGGGTCAGCTTCCGAAGTTTGAAGAGGACCTGTTCAAGACCACGAACGGCCTGTACCTCATCCCCACGGCCGAGGTGCAGCTGACCAACATCCATGCGGGCGAAGTGCTCGACGCCGACCAGCTTCCCTTGCATTACTGCGCGTTCACGCCGTGCTTCCGCGAAGAGGCGGGCAGCGCGGGTCGCGATACGCGCGGGATCATTCGCGTGCATCAGTTCAGCAAGGTGGAAATGGTGAAGTTCGCGAAGCCCGAGGAAAGCTTCGACGAGCTTGAGGGCATGGTTGCCGATGCCGAGCATATCCTGCAGAAGCTGGAACTGCCGTATCGCGTGATCAGCCTGTGCACGGGCGACATCGGCTTCTCCGCCGCCAAGACGTACGACCTTGAGGTGTGGCTGCCCAGCTACAACGGCTACAAGGAGATATCCTCCTGCTCGAACTGCGTCGACTTCCAGGCGCGCCGGGCGAACATCAAGTACCGCGATCCCGAGAACTTCAAGGGCACGCGCTACCTGCACACGCTGAACGGTTCCGGCTTGGCAGTGGGCCGCACCATGGCCGCCATCATCGAGAACTATCAGCAGCCCGACGGCACCATCAAGGTTCCCGACGTGCTGGTTCCCTATATGGGCGGCGTTGAGGTCATTGCGCCGGAATAGCAATTTCCAGGCGTTGTAGAGGAGTAACGCAAGCGTGGTAACGAAACGCAAGCGCACCGTTGAATCGAAGAAAAAGCCGGGAGATACCGGCAAGGTCGCGCGGGTTGAAGAACCCGCGCGCCGCGTTGCGCCGAAAAAAGTTGAGGCGGCGGATGATCGATCCGCCAAAGAGCAGGCGCCGAAGACGCCGTCCGCCAAGAAACCCGCCGGCAAGGATGCGGCGGCCAAAACCCCTACACCGCGCAAGCCGAAGCGCGTGAAGGGCAAGCCCTCGGTCAAGGCTGCCGGCAAGCCGGTTGCCAAGCCCGCCGCGAAATCCGTTTCGGCTCCGAAAGCCGCCCCGGTTTCGAAAGCTGCTCCTGCGTCGGCTCCGACGTCGGATCCCGCAGCCTCTTCGTCGACGCCTGCGTCCGCCCAAGATGCTCGGACTGCGGTACCGGCTTCCAAGGAGGCCGGCCGTCCCGCGCAGGCATCGGCTTCCCAAAGCGTCCCCAAATCTGCCCCCAAGCCTGTGTACAAGTCCGGCGCACAGGCGTATGCCCAGCCGGGCGCCAAGCTTTCGAGCGAAGGCGATCCCGCCGACGCTTCCGATCAGGTTGGGAGTCAGCGCAAGAAGGCGAAGACAACGAAGTCGTTCAAGCTTCGCTGGCCGGCGGTTGCGGCGTTGTCTGTTTTGGCAGTATTGGTGCTGATCGTTGGCGTGTTTTCGTGGGATCGATGGCTGCGTTACAACGATGCGGCCGAGTTTCAGGGTGAATGGCGCACGCCCGGCTCTACGGCGGTCGTCGTTATTGACGGCCAAACCATCAAGCTTACTCCCGATGTGTCGTACGCCTATACTTTGGATACGGGCGCCAAGACCATCTCGTTTACCTTCGGGAACATGCAGGGCGAGGGCCGCTATCGTTTTTCGCTCGATCGGTCCCAGCTGGTCATCACCGACGGAAAAGAGTACACGTGGTTCTCCACGCTGATCGACGATATCGGTTGGATGTTTGATCAGGCGTTGCGCTCGTTGCAGGACCAGCCTACCGAGAGTCCGACGCCAGACGAAAACGTGACGGTGCTCGATCGTTTGTCGGGCGACGCTTCGGCTTCCCCGCGCGAAGGAGCTCCCGTTGCTTCGGGCGAAGACTCTGCTGCGAGCCAGGACGCAGATGCGAACGGAGGCGAGGGTGCATCCGGCGATGCGAACGCGGGCGCTGCCGAAGGAGCGGCATCCGCCGATGGGACGGGCGCTGCCGAAGAAGCCCCTTCGGTCGAAGGCGCAAACTCGACCGGCACCTCGAGCCCGGTCGATCCTGAAACCGCTGCCCCTTCGCAGCTTTTCGATGTGCGCGATGTCTAGTTCTCGGATTCGCTGCGGTCGCGATGCAGCGCCCCTGTCGTCTTCCGGCCCTTTTCGCGCTCCCAAGCTTTCCCTTGAGCGCTTGATCGTTCGGGCCGATCGCGTTGTATGCGACGTGCTGCTGGCGCCGGGATCGCCGCGTATGACCTCGCCGGCGCTCATGGCTTGCGTGTGCCGGGCGTACCCGAACCTTCCGCGTCATGCGTGCGTGAACGATGCGGGCGACACGTTCGCGGACGTCATGAACTGCACGTCGATCCCGCACCTTCTGGAGCATTTGGTCATCGACGAGCAGGCTCAGTCGGCTTCCTCTCAGGCGCCGTCCGATGCGTCGACCGACGTCGGGCCGGTGTTTGTCGGGACAACCGAGTGGACGGACGAATTCGCGGGCCGAGCGCGGATCGAAGTGAGCTTCACCGACGATTTGGTTGCTTTGCGGGCTTTTCGCGACGCGGCCCGTTTTCTGAACGAGACGGTGGTACCCTGACCCCATGACTACAGCTCATCTGACATTTGACCAAACTGATGACAAGATAGCCGATCGCGTCAAGAAAATGCGATCGTCCGCCGTGCGCGACCTGTTCGCGGCTGCCACGCGCCCCGATGTCATCAGCCTGTCGGGCGGCATGCCCGATGTATCGCTGCTGCCCCAGGCTTCCATCAAGAAGGCCGTGCGCGCCGCATGCGATGACCAGCGCTCCGTTGCCTTGCAGTACGGCGCAACCGATGGTCGCAAAGAGACGAAGCAGGTGTTCTGCGATCTCATGCGCGATATAGGCGTGCGAGCCAAGCCTGAGAACATCCTGATCACGTCCGGTGCGCAAGAGGCGCTTGACCTCATTTCCAAAGCGTTCATCAATCCGGGCGACATCATCTTGGCCGAAGGCCCCACGTACCTGGGCGCGCTTCAGGCGTTCAGCGCGTACGAGCCGGACGTTCGCTGCATCGCGTTCGACGAAGAAGGCATGCGCACGGATCTGCTGGAAGCCGAGCTGAAGCGTATCGGCAAGGGCAATCCGCGCCTCAAGTTCTGCTACACCATTCCCAATTTTCAGAACCCCGGCGGCGTGACCATGTCGGCCGCGCGCCGAAAGCGTTTGCTGGAATTGGCCGACGAATACGGTTTCATGGTGGTCGAGGACGACCCGTACGGGCGCTTGCGCTATGACGGGGGCCACATGGTTCCGCTCAAGGCCATGGATGATCGCGTGGTGTACCTGGGAACCATTTCCAAGGTGTTCGCTCCGGGGTTGCGCACGGGATGGATCGTGGCGCCGCGGGACGTGCTGGCGAAAGTCAACCTGGTCAAGCAGGGGACCGACCTGTGCGGAAGCTCGTTCGATCAGGTGGTCGTAGAGCATTACTTCACCGATACCCCGTGGCAAAAAACGCTGCAGAAGTTCGTGCAGACGTACCATGTGCGTCGCGACGCGATGCTGTCTGCGCTTGAAGAGTATTTCCCGCCGGAGGCCTCGTGGACGCGTCCCGAAGGCGGCTTTTTCGTGTGGGTGACGCTTCCCGATTACTTCGATACCGGCAGCATGCTGAGCGAGGCGCTGGAAGCGGGCGTGACGTACGTGCCGGGAGACAGCTTCTTCCCGGGCGCGGTTGCGGGCAAGAATTCCATGCGCATCAACTTCAGCTTCGAAAGTCCCGAGAACATCGCGGAGGCTGTTCGCCGCTTGGCTCACGTGATCGAGGATCGTTTGGAGCTGTACCGTGCATTCCTGGAGGCCGGCGCCATTAAGGCTCCGTCTGCCAGCCAGCCGACGGACTGACGCCCTTGCAACGTTGGCGCACCAGTGATTTTGAGAACCGATTGTAGGAGCAAACATGGGCCTGAAAGTAGCAGTTTTGATGGGCGGCGCTTCGTTCGAGCGCGAGTTTTCCCTGGCCAGCGGCAAGCATGTGTGCGCAGCTCTTGAGGAAGCTGGCCACAAGGTGGTTCCTTTGGACACCACGTCCGACCTGGTTCCCACGCTTCGAAGCGAGCGCCCCGACGTATGCTACAGCGCGCTGCACGGAAAGCACGGCGAGGACGGTACCATTCAAAGCTTGCTCGAATTCGTGGGCATTCCCTTCGTGGGCTCCCCGGCTAGCGTGTGCCAGCGCACCTGGAACAAGGACTCGCTGCATTCGGAGATGGCCACGTATCGCGCCATCACCGGCGATGCTCCGGTTGCTTCGTGGCCGCAGGGTCTTTACATCGCTCGCGACGCATTCAAAAGCATGGGTGCTGCAACGGCGCTCGACCTGGTGGAAGACCGCGTGATCGGCGGCTATCCCGTGGCGGTCAAGCCCGCTCACGGCGGGTCCGCCATGGGCGTGCATCGCGTGGATTCGGTGGACCAGCTGGGCGAGGCTATCTTGGACGCGCTGTCGTTTGACGAGGCTGTGGTCATCGAACAGTGGGTCGAAGGCGTCGAGATGGCCGTGTCCGTGCTGGGCAACGGCTGGGACGCGTACGCCTTGCCGCCGGTCGAGATCGTTGCGAAGAGCGGCATGTTCGACACCGAAGCTCGCATGACTCCCGGCGCGGTCGAGTATTTCGCGCCTGTGCGCCCTGCCTCTCTTTCGCAGGACGAGGCGGAGGCTCACGCCATTCGTGCGGAAATAGAGCGTGCGGCCCTCGAGGTGTATCGGGCCTACAACGTGCGCGACCTTGCCCGCATCGACCTCATCTGGGACGGTGCTCAGGCGCGCGTATTCGAAGTGAACGTGTCTCCGGGCATGGCGGAGTCGTCCTTGTTCCCCGCCGCGTGCGCCGCAGCAGGGCTTTCGCTTCCGGCTGTGCTTGACGAGTTGGTCAACAACGCGCTTGCTCGATAGCGCGGAACAGGGTAGGCAAGCAAGACGACGGAGCGTTTTCTACAGTTCAGCCAAAAGGGGAGTCCGGGCGACTTCCCTTTTTCGTTTCGTCGGCCTGCTCTTTTGCTGCATCCGCCTTCGCCACTCAACAAACCGGCAACCGAATAATAGAGCGCTGATGTTTTCCTATCCGGGCGGGTAAGGGTGCGCCTATAATAGTTGCACAGACAAACGTCCAAAAGGAGGCCGTTATGGGCAACAAATTCGGAGTTTTTCTCGCTGGCGGACTCGCTGGCGCTGTGATCGCGCTGCTGTACGCTCCCCGTTCGGGCCAGGAGACGCGTGCTCTTGTGACCGATAAGGTGAACGCCGCATGGGGCGAGGCTCAGGAGTTCGGCACCCAGGCTGCCGGCAACGTTCAGCACGTGTACCAAGATGTTGCCAGCAAGGGCCAGCAGTTCGCTCAGGACGCGCAGGCGAAAAGCCAGGAGCTGTACGGCCAGGCCAGCGCTCGCGTGCAGGAGGCTGCCGACAACATCAAGCCCGCGTTCTCTCAGAAAAACGACGAGCTTCGCGACAAGATCGAAGCTGCTCGTCAGCGCATTGCATCCCAGGTAGCAAAGAACGCGGAAGAGGCTCAGGCAACTGCCGCCGAGACTATTCCGGTTGCAGCGGATACCGCCCATGACGTGGTCGACGCTGCACAGGACGCCGCAGAAGAGGCCGTTGATGCCGCTGCTGACAAGGCACAGGATGCTGCCGACAAGGTCGCCGGCGAATAAAGCGACGCGAGATATAGGCGAGGTGAAGCGGTTGCGCGGATCAAGCGGTCGGAAACGGTCGCGCCGCGCACCGCTTTTTACATATGGATGGTAGCGAAGGCGCCGGGACTGCGGAGGAGAAGCCGCGCCGTGCGCCCGATCGTTGCGGAGAAGAAGGTTATGGCAAGCAAACTTATCACGACCGACGAACTCACGGGGGTTCGCGTCATTGGCGGGAAGAACGGCACGAAGCGCATTGGCAAAGTGCGTCGTTTCGTGTTTCACCCGAAGGAAAAGCGCTGCGTCGGCTTCATCGTGAAGCGCCCCGACCTTCTATGGATGTTCCGACGGAAGGACAAGTTCGTGTCCATAGAGGGATACGACCTGGTGGATGGGCGTATTTCCATTCGCAACGTCCCTGAGGCGACGGATCGCGCTGCTTGCAAGGCGCTTGGCGTCGACTGGGACGAATGCGTGCTCTGGATTGGCCTGCCCGTGATGACTGAAAGCGGCGACGCGTTCGGAACGGTGGGCAACGTCACGTTCAACCGCATTACGGGAGAGGTTGTTTCGTTCGATACCGATTCCGGCGCTACTGCAAACGCGCTCTTGGGCAAGCGCACCGTTTCGGCGGACCTTATCAAAGGCTTTCGCCGCGGCATGGGAGCGGCCCTCGCGCAGGTTGGGCAGGAAGGCGTGGCTTCCGACGACGTCGTGCTGGGGGCCATCATGGTTTCCGACGAGGTGAAGGATCTTGCAGCTGAGGGCGGGGTGGCCGAAAAGGCGGGCCAGGCTACGGCTGTGGCGATGGACAAGGTTCATACGACCGTCGACAAGGTGAAGCCGGTTGCTTCTGAAGCGGCTAAGAAAACGGGCGAAGCCGTGAACAAGGGCGCCTACGCCACCGGGAAGCAAATTGCGAAATCCAAGACGATGTTCTCCGATTTCAAGGATGAGTACGACAAGGCGCGCGGCCCGAAGCCGAGCAAGCAAGAGAAC
>NZ_DBFOSR010000018.1:0-46730 GCF_048427265.1 Paraeggerthella sp. | reverse complement strand
CCCAGAATACCGGTGCGCTTCGGAGGGTTCGGCAGATGGATGAGGCGCGGCTCGAAGTCGAACAGCTCATCGGTGCTCACCGTAGAGCTTACGGTCAAGCAACTCTTCAAGCATGCATCGGAGCACAGGCGGCACTGCACGCAATCGGCCGCGGAGAATTCAAGGAAGCTGCCTTCGCCGTCCGCGGGCTTCATCTCGCTCTTCTTGAGCGCTCCCGTAGGACAGAACACCGTGCACATGCCGCATGAGCTGCATGCTTCTTCGTCGATCGACACCGACCCGAACAGCCGCGTATCGATTTCAGGCACCGTCGAAGCGCCCAGCCCATCCATGGCGTCGAGCACGCGCATACGGCGCTCGGGGTTGAACTGCGGAAGCGTTCCCGCGTCGGACATGCGCAGGCGATCGCGTAGCGACGGACCAGCGGTGCCATCGTTTTTGAACACCATCACTTCGGCGGTTTTCCCGGCCGCATCCACCGCGCGCGAACGAGCGCTGGTGAAAAATCCCCGGCGCGATTCACCCAGCAAGCTGCGCTTGTCCTGCAGCAACACTTCCTCGGGAAACGCCGACGCCCGCCTCACGCGGATCTCGGAACTTTGCGCAGCAATCAGATCGTTCGCTGAACGAACGGTGGCGTCGATCCCCGGCACATTCGCTCTGAATTTGCACGTCGAGCACGTGCCGTCAACCAGCACGATGTCCTCCACGCCGCGCGCGGCAAGCCCCAGAAGCACGCTTTCTTCCATGCGAGCCAAGCACGGAACCTCCGCGTAACGTCGGGGATCGCCCACGCGCTTCGACGCTATGCGAGCGCACGCGAATACGGCCATCCCTTCGGTATTCACCACGCCTTCCGCCACGCTTGAAGCAAGGTCCTCGTCAAGCGGCTGCAACGGAATGAGCGCTTCGGTGGGGCAGACCGTCGTGCAGGCCCCGCATGCCACGCAGGCATCGCTGTTAAGCGACAGCACGTTGTCGACCGCCTCAACTGCGCCGGTCGGGCACGCGTCCGAGCACTTCGTGCACGAGGAATGGCGGTTTCGCACCACCGTGCAGCGATCGGAGGCCAAGTAAACGGCCTTGCTCTCAAGCGCTTCCGCCACTTCGACTATGTCGATAAGGTTGGGCATGCTACCCCTCCAAGAAAGATTCTTCCAACGAGCGAAGCTCTTCGGGCGTGTTCGCATTAATAAAGCAGCCGCCCATGGGCTCGGCCTCCAAGACGCGCGCTTGCGGGAATTCGAGCACGTTCACGTCGGCGAAGAACGCCTGGGCGCGCTTTTCTCCCCGGTCGAGCGCCGCGGTCACGGCAGGCAGGCAGCCCGAGCGACGATACATTGCATGGAACGGCTCGTAGCCGTGCTTGTTGATGGGAACCACCACGTCGGCGCCCGACTCGTTCATGGCCAGGGCTTCGGCAACAACAAGCGACGGCGATGCGAACACCATGTCGCACGCCACTACGGCAACGTACGGGTTGCCGGCCGCCTGCAGAGCCGTGTACAACCCCGGCAGCGCACCGCGGCATTCGCACGCATCCCGCACGAACTGGATGCGGTACTGCGGGAACATGTCGTACAGAAACGTCAGGTTTTCCGGCTCGTTCGTCGTGATGATCAAGTCATCCGAAGCGGGAGCAAGTCGCTCGACCATGCGGGCGATAAGGGGGCGGCCCGCGAACGGAACCGTCGCCTTGCTCTGACCCATGCGACGGCTCTCCCCGCCTGCCTGGATCACCACGGTCACACGCGGCCGAGCGTAGCGCTGCGCGACGAAATCCGCCAATCCGGAAACGTCGTTCAAATCGAACGAGGGGATGCCGTACGTCTCGGCAGCGCGATGCGCATCGGCGATATCGGTCACCACGGCAACAGTCTGCGCCGTGGGAAGCTTGTTGGAGATATCGGCATGATCGGGATGCTGCACGGCGAAGTGACTGCCCGTTGCCGAAGCAGGCGCTTGCTGGGAACGTTCGAGCATCTCGTGAGCGGCCGGGTCGTCAGCAGGAGGAACCGTACCGCGCGTGAACTGCGTGAAGTCGGTGCCGAGCGGCCAACCGCAACGCGCGCCTTCGGCGAACACGTCGGCTACGCGTGCGTCGGCTTCGTTGCCCGAACGCATGATTTCGATGGTGGGAAGCCCACTTTTGCGATAGCCTTCCACCACCACGATGTCATGACCGGGCATGCTGCGCACGATTTCAGCGCACTCGATTTCGCCTTTGACGGTTTTCACGCGCGCCATCTGGCCCGGAGCCGCAATCACCGTCTCGCTTGCACCGGCGGCGCGATGGCGATACGAGTCCTTTCCGGGAATATCGATATCGAAGCCCACGTGGCTGTGGTGCTTCACGCTACCCACGTCGAGGCCTCGAGCCACCAGTTCAGTGATAAGCTTTTCGATCAGCGTGGTCTTGCCCGAATTATGGCGTCCAACTATGGACACCGCCGGACTAGGAATGTTCACCATGCGCTTCCCCCTGTTCATTCGGCGCTCAGTATAGCACGACGCACGGAAGGGAGCTTGACAGGAAGCGAGCGCAAACGCGAACGCGGGCGGCACCGGCGCATCGGAGTCCACCTCCAGCAACCGATCATGCCGGCCGCGCCCGAACGCACGAAGGCCGCGCTCGAGCGCGGCCTTCGCAGGAGGGAGGAAAAGACGATGCCGACATGCGCGGACGGACGGTGCGCTGCATCACCGCTCGCTCGCCGTTCCCAGCATCGTCGCGAGTCGTTTAGCCTCGAGCAGCATGCTTGCCAGCCACGCGGCCGCTCGTCATGGCGTTGCCCATGTTGTTGCCCGCAGAGGGACAGTTGTAAGCGTTTCCGTAGCGCTCGCCCATCGTGTTGCCCACCGCATACAGGCCCTTGACGACATCGTTTTTCGAAGCCGTAAGCACCTGGTAGCTTCCGTTGACGCACAAGCCCGCAAGCGTGTTCAGGCCAGGACCGTACAAGCGCTCGGTGCCCTGCTTGGCAATATAGAACGGGGCCTCGTCGATCGGAATGAGCAGATTCTCCGGCTTGCCGTAATCTGCATCCACTCCAGCAGCGCACAGTTCGTTGTAACGCTCGACCGTGGCCTTTGCGGTTTCGAGAGCCTCCCCGGAAAGCCCGGCATTTTTCAGCGCTTCCTCCACGGTAGCCCCGACGAACACCTCGTTCACAAACGGCCTCGTGCGGTTCGCAATTTCCAGACCGCGAACCTCAATGGTGCCAGCAGAGGGGTCTGCGCCGTCCATCTGCGCCCGATATTCTTCGATGCCCTCAGGAAATCCCCAGTTAGGAGCACCGTGATCAAGGCCGCCCGCCTGAATATACTGCATGTGCTTTTTATCCATGATGGCGAAGTTGCCCACCATGGCCGCTTCGAGATCAATAGGCTGACGGCACGACTGAGCCAGCACCAACCCCGCATACGACTCGTTCATGAAGCGCTCGCCCTTGCAGTTCATCCACAAGCTTGGAGCCGAACCCCAGGGACCGAACGAAATGGAAGGCGCGTCGCCGGCCACGGGGCGCGGATGGCTCTCGATGGCACCGCCCGCCCAGCAGCCCATTTTATGACCGGAGCCATCGCAGTCGGTCATACCCGTCAACGTCTCCCGATCCACGCCATGTCGCTCGGCGTTTTCAGCGCATTCCGAGCAAAGCTCCCACACCATGTCGGTATTGGCACCGAAGTCGCCCGTGGCCAGGATAACGCCCTTGGATGCGTCGAAGCGCACATAGGATCCGTCGGCATCTTGAGCGATAACGCCAAGGACTGCGCCCTCGTCACTCTGCACGCAACGCACCGCCGCATGGCCGCAAAACCATTTCGCGCCCAAATCCTCGGCGGCATCGCGGCAATACGTCTCGAGCTCGGCCAAGCGGGAAACGTCCGTCAAGCCATTCTTGCCCACCGGATTAGCGTTTTTCGTACCAACGGTCTGCACGGTGGATGCCCACATCTTGTAACCGGACACCTCCACCGGATAATCGCTTCCGTTCGGCTTGTCGTAAGCGATCTGAACGATGCACTCGCCACCCTTGTAATCGAACACGTTCGACGTGTCGGGGACGAGCGAGGCCAGATTGTCCATCATTTCGCCCGAGTTGTACACGAACGAACGAATGACATCGGTGCTGCACCGTCCATTAGCGCGACGCACGTACTCGTTCACGATTTCGTTCAGGTCGTACGGACCAAAGCCCCAGCTTTCCAGCAGCTTCGAATTGTACGAGCAGATGTCGTCGCCCCGATACACGATTTCGCCGTCGTTGTGCTTCTCGATCACGGCCACGCTCGCGCCCTCTTGCGCAGCAGCCAACGCCGCTTGCGTGCCAGCATGACCGCCGCCCACTACCACGACGTCGAAAGACTTCGTCTCCGCAATGTCGCCATCGGCAATCTCGGGCGCGGATCCCAGCCAATTCTCGTCGCACATATAGTATGCCGGGCGGGCCGAAGCGGCCTCGCCCGCAGCCGCGCTTCCCTTGACCGGCTCCTTAGCCGGCTGCGGAGCGCAGCCGGCTAGCCCCATGACGCCCAGGACGCCAGCACTCGCCGCTCCTGCCAGGAAATTCCTTCGTGAAAGCTCCATCGCTCTCCCTCTCCTTCGCACTCCAACTCCCAACGTGCACTGCGTTGGCTTCAACATGCTCTATCCTGACCAGAAGACCGGTTTGGCGCTATCCGATGAACCGTTGATTTCGCCTTCAGCGAAGGCAAAGGCGCTCAACGTTTTTACGTAGATGTTCTCAATCTCATGCGTTTCAGCAGATCAAACAAGCATTTTGATTAACGAAGAGACGTAGCAATGCTATAATGCAGCCTGCCCCAAGCAGCCAGGAGGAACCGCATGGCCAAGGCATGCGACAACCAGAAACCAAGAACTTCCAACGAGTCGCCAATGACCGCAATCGCCTTGGTCGTAGGATTAGGCTGCTTGTTTTCAACGCTTCTAATCTACTCAGGTGCCGTCATATCGTTTTTAAGGTTCGAGCACGCCGAGTCCTTCATAGGAACCTTCGCCGAGACCACGCTTCTGTGCGCGACCGTTTTAGGGGCCCTGTTCCTTGGGCTCACCCTTGCCGGAAAACGCGTTCCCTACGTGATGCTCAGTTCGTTCGGAGGGGCAATCTACCTCTGCTGCTCGCTTACGTATGCTCTTTTCGCCTGGTCCGGCAGCTTCGGAACAACCTCGGTGGTGGCACTCGCTTTCACCACGGCACTAGCAGACACGTGCTTAGTGCTTGCCTGGGGCCGCGTGTGTACTCGATTCAAGATCAAACGCGCCCTCGAAATAGTTTCTCTCGCTAGCATCCTCTCGGCGCTCTTATGCCATCTTTACAGCATTCTACCGTTGGCTGGCGTAACCGCGCTGTTCGTACTGGCTTCAATAACAGCAGTCATCGTACCGTTGGCGCTTGGCGCAACCGTCCCCTCTTGCAAAAAGGCGAAACGCCGGTCAACTGGCGAACCGCGCGCAATCGCCGCATCCCTTGTTGATGTCCTTGCAGCTCCAGGCCTTGGTCTGATCGTATTCGCTTTCGTTATGGCGGTAATGCGCACGTCGTTCAACCAAAGCCAGGACGCCTACCTAGCCATGCTTGCACTCGATGCAGCAATTCTTCTGGCGTATGCATTGCTAAGAAAAAGGCGGCTATCGCTGCGCGGCGGTATGCATCAAACGTTCCTTCCGCTTATGGCCATGCTGCTCTTAGCCGTCACCAGCATCACGGCTACCGTAGGCCAGGGAGAACAGCTGGCAACGTACCTCACGTATGCCCTCTACGCATTAGCGGCCATACTCACCCTTGCAACACTGTGCGCCATAGCCAATGCGGGCGAATTCCCATCTGACGCGGTCTTTTCGCTTGCGGTTTTCCTCTTTGCAGCCGCGTCGTTCACGGGCCAAGCGTTTGCCACCGTGATGGGCGACCACGTAACCCCTATCGTAGTGACGATAATTACTACGCTGTACGCATTCGCGATGGTCTTCTCGTCGCATATTCGATACCAGCGCGAAACGCAATGGACCTCAAGCGACGAAAACGACCGCGTCGAACCTACAGGACAATCGAACGCCGGCCCCACTCCCGCATCCGTGCGCTGCGCCCAACTGGCCGAAACGTACAATCTGACAGCCCGCGAGCAAGAGATCCTTTCGTATCTTGCCGAAGGACACAGCGGGGCTTATATCGCAGACGTGCTGTTCATCTCTCCCAACACCGCCCGAACGCACATTCATAATATTTACCGTAAGTTGGAGGTATCGTCTCGCGAAGACATACTGAAGCTCACAAAGGATCGCGCCTAAAAACCGCTTTGCAACGTAACGCGCGAAGGCCGCGAAAACGCTCCAGAGACCGCTTCAAGAAGGAAACGCTTTGGAATATTAAGCTTTTCCGAGCAAATATTTCACCAGGTCAACATAGCCC
Organism: Paraeggerthella sp.; assembly: GCF_048427265.1. Lineage (NCBI taxonomy): Bacteria > Bacillati > Actinomycetota > Coriobacteriia > Eggerthellales > Eggerthellaceae > Paraeggerthella > Paraeggerthella sp. The sequence continues at coordinate 40,299 of NZ_DBFOSR010000018.1, read as the reverse complement.
TTTGCTATTCGCCGAAAAAACATGTTGTGATTTCGTGGAGATCGGTGGTATACTACAACCTGCTTTACAGAAGCTTGATGCTTCGATAAAGAAAAGGGTTCTGTTTTTTGGAGGGGGCAGAACCCTTCTTCTTATCTTTGGGACGGAGACGTCCCCTTTTTTATGCCCGAAAACGCTCCCGCGGGCATCGGCCGTCACGCACGGACGCTCGCCGCGCCTGCTACAACGGCCTGCGAGCCTCGATAGCGCGACCAAGCGTGACTTCGTCGGCAAACTCCAAATCGCCGCCTACGGGCAAGCCGCTTGCAGGGCGCGTAACGCGAATTCCCAGCGGCTTGATAAGGCGCGCAAGGTACGCAGCCGTGGTCTCGCCTTCCACGTTGGGATTCGTCGCCAACACAACCTCTTGGACCTCGTCGCTTGCCAAGCGCTTCATAAGCTCGGCGATGCGCAGATTGTCCGGCCCGATGCCCTCCATAGGAGAAAGCGCGCCCCCCAGCACGTGGTAGACCCCGGAATAGACGGTCGTTCGCTCGATGGGAGGAATATCGCGCGGCTCGCTTACCACGCAGATCGTGCTCGCATCGCGCTTGGACGAGCGGCATATCTCGCACAGATCGTCCTCGGCGTAGTTGAAACAGCGTTTGCAGAAGCAAACCTGGTCTTTCACCTCGGCAATAGCTTCGGAAAGACGCAGCGCCGTCGCCTTGTCGGCATTCAGTATCCAGTACGCTATGCGCTGGGCGGACTTCGGACCAACTCCAGGCAAGCGCTCCAGCTCATCGAGCAGTTTCTGGATAGACGGCGCTGCGTGCATGACAAATTCCCCTTCGCCTGATCTACATGAGGCCCGGGATGCTCATGCCGCCCGTCGCGGCGTTCAGGCGCGTGGCGCTCATGTCGGACACGCCGCGAAGCGCCTCGTTGACAGCAGCCGTCACCATATCCTGAAGCATTTCCACGTCCTCGGGGTCAACGGCCTCGGGATCGATCGTGATGCTGCTGATGGCCATGTCGCCCGTCGCAACAACCTTGACCATGCCGCCGCCAGCCGTAGCCTCGAACGTCATGTCCTTGATTTCTTCCTGCGCGCGAGCAAGCTCCATCTGCATTTTCTGAGCCTGCTTCATCATCTTCTTCATATCCATAGTACGGTTTCCTTTCAGGTTCGTTAGCACGCGATCGACCGGTCCGGCACATCAACCGAACCTCGAACGGCGCGGATTCCTATTCTTTCACTTCTTCCACAACCACGCCAGCTCCAAAACCGGCGGCAAGAATGGCTTGCAGGTCGCTGGGGTCGGCGGGAGAGCTCTGCACGGTCGCAGGGGTTGAAGCAGGTGCCGAAGCCGGGATGGAAGCGGGCGCGCTCTGAGGCTGCGGCATCCGAGCCGGCTGCGCGGCAGGCACCGGCGAAGCATCGGGCATCGCAGGCGCAGGCGCAGGAACGTCGAAGTCGTCGTAGGGCACCTGCTCGTCCTCGTACGGAGGAACATCGTAGGCCGGCATCGCCGCAGACGGCTGCGGCTGGGGCTGGGGCTGGGGCTGCGGACGAGACGTCGAAGCGACCGGAGCCTGCGCGTGGGATGCGGCCGCCTGCGCACGAGGCGCGGCAGAGGCCGCAGGAGATGCGGAGACCGCCGAAGCGGGTCGAGCAGCGGAAGCAGCAGCCGGAGACGCGGGGGCGCTTGCACCGGCCTGCGAATACGCGAACGGCACCGCGGAACCGCACGCCTGAGTCAATGCGGCGGACACGGCATCTTGGACATCTTGCTTCTGCACGGCCTTGAACGCGAAGGCGTTTTCCGCAGGGAATTCGATCAAGAGGATGCGCTTGCCCGCATCGTACACGGCCTTCGTGTTAAGGAACAAAACGCCGTAAGCGGCCTTGTTCTTCTTGAGCGTAGCAAGAACAGCCTGCCAAACGCGCTGGAGAGCCGCAGGGTTTTGCAGACTGTCGGCAACTTGGCCCGAAGCCGCCGCCAGTGCGCCAGGATCCGCCTGGACAACCGCGGCGGAAGCGGAAGCCGCAGGAGCAGCAGAAGCCGGAGAGGCGGTCGCGGACGGAGCGGCCGCGGGCGCCGGGCTCTGCGACACAGGCGCAGGCTGGGCAGCGGGTGCAGGCTGGGGCGCAGCGTGAACAGCCGCAACGGGCTGGGCAGGTTGCGAAACCTGAACAGGCTGAACGGGCTGGGCAGGCTGGGCGACAGGCGCAGATGCCGGGGCCGCCGCAGGAACGGCCGCCGGAGCCGCCGCCGACGTCACGTGGGCAACGGCCGAATGCCCGCTTTCCAGCGCTTCGATGCGCTCGGCAAGCGCCTCGAGCGTCAAATCCGAATCGGGACGAACCATGCGCGTGAGCGCAATCTCGAACGACAAGCGCGGATTCGTCGACGTTTTCAATTCGGCAGACAAGTCGCCCAGCACGCCGAGCAGACGCGACAGACGATCCGCCCCGAACAGCGGCAGTTCGCTCACCAGTTCGCGCCGCTCGGTATCGCCCACTTCCAAGACAACGTCGGCATCGGTCAGCGACATGACGTACAGATTGCGGACGTGCTCGGCCAAATCGCGCGTGAACTGAGCCAGATCGGCTCCCGTTTCCACGAACTCCGCCGTCCAGCGAAAGCACGTGGCCACATCGCGCTTGCCAATGGCCTGCATGATCTCGGCCAGATCGTTCGTATCCACCCCGCCCAGCATGCGCTCGGCCACCTCAAGCGTAACCTTGCCCTCGCCGAACGCGATAAGCTGCTCAAGCGAGGTCAGCGCGTTGCGCATGCCGCCTTCAGCGCGATGGGCGATCAGGTCAAGCGCCTCGCCCTCGAACTCCACGTCCTCGGACACGCAGATGGCGCCCAGTCGCGACACGATGGACTCAGCCGAAATGCGGCGGAAATCGAAACGCTGGCAGCGCGAGTGGATGGTTTCGGGAACCTTCTGGGGATCGGTAGTAGCCAGCACGAATACCACGTGGCTCGGCGGCTCTTCAAGCGTCTTGAGCAGCGCGTTGAACGCCGCCGTCGACAGCATGTGAACCTCGTCGATGATGTAGATCTTGTACCGACCGCGCGTAGGAGCGAACTGAACGCGACCGATGATCTCCTCGCGCACATTCTCCACGCCCGTGCGACTTGCGGCGTCCAATTCGTACACGTCGGGATGCTCGCCGTTGGCAATCATCGTGCAATCATCGCACGTTCCGTCAGGCTCGGACGTAGGGCCGTGCTCGCACAGAAGCGCCTTGGCAAGCAAGCGCGCCGTAGTGGTTTTGCCGGTGCCGCGCGGGCCGGTGAACAGGTACGCGTGACTTACCTTATCCTGCTCGATCGCGTTTTTGATAGTGCGTTCGATATGCTCCTGGCCAACGACGTCTTCGAATATCTGCGGCCGGTATTTTCTGTACAATGCCTCTGCCATAGCGCGCGGCTCCCGCTTTCCCGTATGCATCCGTGGTTATGCGAACGCGGGCGCCCTGCACTGGCATGCGCCCGCGTTTTCTGCGTTCTTGCCCATTATAGAAGAAGCGCGCTTTCCGCGCAGCCGCCGCAGCGCGCCACCACAGCATCAGCAGGGGCAGCGTCACAATGCTACGATCGGGTTATTTCCCAGCCTTCGCCTTGGAGGAGCTCAGTTTCGCCTTGATCGCGCCCGCTACGGCCGGTATAAGGGAAATGGCCACAATTCCAACGATCACCAGCTCGAAATGCTCCTGCACCACCGGGATGCCGCCGAAGAAGTAGCCCAGCAGCACGAAGACGGTGGACCACGTAATACCGCCGATGATGTTGAACAGCAAGAATTTGCGGTAGTGCATGTGCCCGAAACCTGCAAAGAACGGCACGAACGTGCGGATGAACGGGAAGAAACGACCCAGGAAGATCGCCAGCGGGCCGTACTTGTTAATAAGGCCTTCGGTTTTCTCGATGCGCTCGGGCGTCATCGACTTGACGCGCCCGGAATCGATGATGTGCTTGCCGAATTCGCGACCGATCCAATAGTTGCACGAATCGCCCAAGATCGCCGCCACCCACACCACCGGAAGCAGCAGCGCCAAGTTCAAGCCGCCGCCGTCGGCCGCGAACAAACCCGCCGTGAACAGGAGCGAATCACCGGGCAGAAACGGCATGATAACCACGCCGGTCTCGATGAAGATGATCAAGAAGATGGGGATGTACGCGCCCATGCCGAACGCCGCAATCCATTCGGCAATGAAGCCGCGAGGGTCTTGCAGCAAGTCAATGAAGAACTGGATGATTTCCATGGGGTTTCCTCGAAGCGCACTCGAAACTGCAGTCGCGCCCGGTCGGCTGGAAAGGCAGGCCAACCCGTCGGCCGCAAGCCGTCAAGATAAAAGAATATCCCGGATAGGCAGGGGCGCTCGTCAGCGGTCCCTTATGGCTGCTTCCTCCCGGACCTGACCAGGTTCGGAACATGGCGCCGCCCCGGCCCATCCGAGATATTCTCGAACATGCTCGCGCATGCGAGGCATTAGTATATACGATCTCGCAAAATCCAAGCCAACCGACTTATTTGAAGCAACCAAAAGTACACAGACCCGTTGCAAGCTTAAATGAAGCGGGGGAGCAGAGTCGATGACCCCGCTCCCCCGCCTTGCTCCCGCCAATCGAAAGCTCGCCTTTGCGCAGCGAGCTCCCGACAAGATGAGAGATTACGCGCCCTTACAGCGTGCGCAGGTTGACCTCTTTGAGCTGACGGCCCGTCACAGCGCTCGGGGCGCCCGTCATCGGGTCGCTCGCGGAGCTCGTCTTCGGGAACGCGATAACGTCGCGAATGGACGACTTGCCGCCCAGCAGCATGACCAGACGGTCAAGACCCAGGGCGATGCCGCCATGCGGCGGAGCGCCCAGCTCGAGCGCGTGGATCAGGTGCCCGAACTTCTCGTCGATTTCCTCGTCGGTCAAGCCGCACACGCGCAGCACGCGACGCTGCTCTTCGGCATTGTGGATACGGATGGTGCCGCCGCCCACTTCGAAGCCGTCCATGACCAGGTCATAGGAATAGCTGCCGCATTCGAGCGGAGCGGACTCGATCTTGTCCACGTCCTCGTCCAGCACATGCGTGAACGGATGATGCTCGGCGGCGTACTTCTTCTCGTCCTCGTCGTACTTGAACATGGGGAAGTTCACGATCCACAGGAGCTGATGCCCCTCGCGCGGAACGTTGAGTGCGTCGGCCATGTGCAAGCGAAGCGCGCTCAGCACGGCGTTCGCCACCGCGGGCTTGTCGGCCGCGAACAGCAGCAGGTCGCCCGGCTCCACGTCCATAGCCTGCTTGAGGGCAGCGAACTCCTCGTCGCTGAAGAACTTAATGATGGGGCTCTTCTCGTTGCCGTCCGTCGTGAACGCGATCCAAGCCATGCCCTTCGCGCCGTTCTCGGCGGCGATGTCGGCCAGCTTCTCGACCTCGCCGCGGCTCCAGTCGCCTGCGCCCTTCGCGTTGATGGCCTTCACCACGCCGCCGGACTGGGCCACGCTCGAGAACACCTTGAAGCCCGTGTCCTTCACGATGTCGGTGATGTCCTTGAGCTCCATGCCGAAGCGCGTATCGGGACGATCGTTGCCGAAACGCTCCATGGACTCGGCGTACTGCATGCGCTGCAGCGGGAACTCGTGGTCCACGCCCACCGCCTTCAGCGTCTCGGCCATGACGTCTTCCATCATGTCGATGACGTCGTCGCCGCGCACGAAGCTCATCTCGATGTCCACCTGCGTGAACTCGGGCTGACGATCGGCGCGCAGATCCTCGTCGCGGAAGCAGCGGGCAATCTGGTAGTAGCGTTCGACGCCGGCCACCATGAGCATCTGCTTGAACTGCTGGGGGCTTTGCGGAAGCGCGTAGAAACGGCCCGGGTTCGGACGGCTGGGCACGATGTAGTCGCGCGCGCCCTCCGGCGTGGAGTTCGCCAGAATGGGGGTTTCCACTTCCAGGAAGCCGCGATCGTTGAGAGCGCCTCGCATGGCCTGGGCGACCTTGTGACGCAAGTGCAGGGCCTCGAACATCTCAGGACGGCGAATGTCCAGGTAGCGCCACTTCATGCGGGTGGTCTCGTCGGTCTCGATGCCGTCTTCGATCGAGAACGGAGGCGTGACGGACGTGTTCAAGACCTCGACGGCCTTCGCCAGAACCTCGATCTCGCCCGTAGCCATATTGGGGTTTGCGGCTTCGGCGCCGCGCTCGCGCACCGTGCCGGAAATCTTGAGCACGTACTCGCGACCCAAATGCTCGGCCTTCGCGAAGTCGTCAACGCTCACGCAATCGGGGTCGACGACCACCTGCGTATAGCCCGTACGATCTCGCAGATCGATGAAGATAAGACCGCCGTGGTCGCGATTGTGCCACGCCCAACCGCACAGCTCGACCTCGCGCCCCACGTCGCTCTTGCGCAGCTCGCCGCACGTGGCGGTGTGCATGCAGTATTCGTTCCTGAAGTCCGTCATGATGATGGTTCCTTGCTCCTTGGCACTGCTATCTGCATCTGCCGTTCGTAGTTACAGCAGACGTTACTCAAACCTAGTCATTGTACTGGCAAACGAGGGAAAACAAACCCCTGATCGCGTCTTTTCATGCAAAATGCGCGCGAACAACCCGCCAGGACGCCGCATCCGCCAACATGCGGTTCATCCCGCTGTCCAGGCGCGGCTGCTGCAACTTGCGGTCGAACGCGAACGTCGCGACCGCACTGCATCGCGCGAACGCAAGACGAATCAGGCCGTGCAAGGAAGGCAGCCAAGCGAGCAGCCTCGCCGAAAGCTTCAACCCGGCAGCCCTCTATCGGACGAACCGCGTCAACGACGCTGCGCCATCGACGAGGGCCATCACGCTCCGGCCGCCTTCCGCGCATCGCTGACGATCGTCGCATCGGCGCCACGCGCCCACAGGCCCGACACCCTGCTCGCGCCCCTGCCGACAAGGGGTTGCGCGCGAAAAACCGCCCTGCGTGGCAGTTTCTTGCGGTTTGATGTCGTAGCGACGGGCTCTTGATGTCGCTTTGCATGTTGTTCTCATCGGAGATGGCATTTCACCTGGGGAAACGTAGCTCGATTTTTCGCGTGTTCGGGAAGGGGCGTCTCGGACGACCTCAAACCGTCAAAACCTGCCAAGAACGCCGGAATCGCGAGCGCAAGGGGCCAACCGCGCGCAAGAGCCCGTCCTGTGCAGGGCCAGCCATGCGCGGGACGCAACATCGCGAGCGCAAGGGGCCAGCCGCGAGCGCAAGGCACTCGCGGCGCATGCGGGACGCTACCACGTCGTCACACTTTCGGCTTGTTGTACGACTCGTCCGCGCCCAGCAAGTCGACCAGGCCTTTTCGGTTCTCCTCGATCCCTTCGGCCTGGGTAAACGCCAAAATGTAAACAGGCTGACGATACTTTACGTCTGCGTACACGTCCGGATTGCCCAACCCGATCAAGTGCTCGCGAATGCTCGCTCCCAGGTTGACCGAGCTCCCTACGTACACGCCGTGGTACGAGGAGTAGTCGTCGTCCCTCACGGCGTGCTTGCAACGAAGGATCACGTAGCACCCCGGAATCTCCAGGTAATGGGCCACGCCTTCCGGATCGAAGCCCGCCATCTTGTCCCAAGATTCCAAAAACTCTCGCGATGACAGCTTTACCGCAGCCGCCTGGAGCACGTCTTTCACTGCCGAGCGTCGAACCCGCTGCTCTTCCTTCTGCCCTTTGGCCTCCGTCCGCGCATCGGAAACTCCCTGCGCAGCCTGCTCGACGCTTGCCCGGGCCTGCCTGGCTGCTGCGGCCGCCTTGTCCGCAGCCGACTTGGCAACCGGAGCAACCTTGGGCGCCACCTCGGCAGCTACCCCTGCGGCAACTTCAGCTGCCGCCTTGATCTCGCTTCGATGGGTCGCCACGAACTTCGCCGCAGCGCCCGCGCCCTTCGCAACACCGCTCCATTTGCCAGCAGCCATTCCAAGCCTCCTCAGACAGCGCGCCCGAACGTCCCGAACGCGCAAGCGCGTCTATTCCGCGTCGTCCAAACCGCCGAACACCTCATCGACCGAAGGCGCGCGCCCATCGAACGGCTCGCCGCCGAAATGAGCCAGCAGAGCCTTGATCTTGGACAGTTCTATCGCGCGCTCGCGATGCGTCTGCATGTTGCGAACCGTCACTTCGCCCCGGGCCAGTTCGTCGGGTCCCAACACGGCAACCATGGAAGCCCCCAGCTTGTCGGCAAGCTTGAACTGGCTTTTCAGGCTGCGACGCTGGTGGTCCATCTCGCCCACAAGCCCCGCATCGCGGCACGCCTGCACCAAAGAGAACGCCTCGGCTCGTACGCTCGCATCAACGCACGCAACGAAGAAATCGCAGCGCTGCGCCTTGGGGAACGTATGCCCGGCCGCCTCGAGCGCCAGCACGCACCGCTCGTAACCCAGAGCCCAGCCGAATCCCGGCGTCGGACGGCCGCCGACTTCCTCGGTCAGCTTGTCGTAACGGCCGCCTCCGCCGATGGCGTTCTGGCTTCCCATTCCCTCGGTCACCTGAACCTCGAACACCGTGCGCGTGTAGTAGTCCAAGCCGCGCACAAGTGTCGGGTCCTCGACGTACGACAAGCCCGCGCCGTCGAGGTACGTCTTCACCGACAGGTAGTGCTCGCGGCAATCGTCGCACAAATGCTCGGTTATCTTCGGAGCACCCTCCATAACGGCGGCGCAGCCAGGGTTTTTGCAATCGAAAGCACGCAGCGGGTTGATTTCCGCACGGCGCTTGCATTCGTCGCACAGCTCGTCGGCATGCGCGTCCATGTACGTCTTCACGGCTTCGCGGTACGCCGGACGACACGTCTCGCACCCCATGGAGTTCACCAGCAGGCGAGTAGCCCGCACGGGAATGCCGATCGCGGCGTAGAACCGCATGAGCATGATGATGCCCTCGGCGTCAACGCTGGGATCCTCGGCGCCCAAGCACTCGATGCCCACCTGGTTGAACTGGCGCTGACGTCCCTTCTGAGGACGCTCGGCGCGAAACATCGGACCGGCGTACATGAGCTTTGCAGGAGCGGCTCCCTGGGGGACCAAGTCGTGCTGCACCACGGCTCGCACCGTGCCGGCGGTTCCTTCAGGGCGCATGGACAAGCGGCTCTTCGCCTTCACGCTGCCGCCCTCCAGAAGCTTTTTCAGGTTCTCGCCGGATATCGCGGTGAACATCTCCTTGGACACCACGTCGGTAGCCTCGCCAATGCCGCGCACGAACAGCTCCGTCTGCTCGAAGATGGGCGTTTCGATCGGCAGGTAACCGTAGCGACCGAAAATCTCCGCCGCCGTCGCCTTGAAATGCGTCCAGAACTTCGCCTCGTCCGGCAGAAGATCGCGCGTTCCCTCGGGAGATTGAATTGCCATGGGTCGACCCTTCGTTTCTATTGTTCGGAATCTTGCTATTGTAACGTAAAAGACCTACGAGCTTTCCAAAGAACGAAGCACGTTCACGAGCGCATCGTCCGGCCGGTAACGCGACCGCGCGGCCATCAGGCTGCGAGCCACGCGAAACATCCCCTCGTCGGTGGCCGCAACCGCCGCCTCGTCCAAGGCGTCCAGCACGTCCGACGTTGGCGCCACGGGAATCCCCGCACGCGTCAATTCAAGATCCACCTGGTCGCGCGCGGGAAGATCGATGCCCGCTTCCCCGACAAGCTCCTGCAGCTCGGCCGTAGCCTGAACAGCCACCATAGACGACGTTGCGAGCGATTTCAAATAGCAAGCCGCGCCATCGCGCGCCCGCCCCATCTTCCACAGCACGTACGCCAACTGATAGTAAGCCATAGCTATATCGCTTGGCTGAAAAGCTATGCGCAGGCCCTCCAGAAGGGTTGCGGAAGCGTTCTCCATATCCCCTACCAGCATGTACGCGCGACCCAGCTGACGATAGCCCGCAGCCGTCGCGGGCGCTATCTCAACGGCGCGACGCCCGTATCGCTGCGCCTCGTCGGCGCGCTCGAACGAATGCTCCAGCAGACGCACGATTTCCAGATGGCAGAGGTAGAACGTATCCGTGGCAAGCCGTACGCGTTTGCCCGCATCGCGTACGGCGCGCGACGGATAGCCCGCGCCCGCATATCGCGCTCGGTTGTACAGAACGCGGGCAACGTACGAGTCGAACGCTCGGTACGCCGTTGACGATCCGTCGACGAACCCGTCAAGCGCAGCGGCCTCGGCCACCGCATCGATCAGCACGTCGACCGCCTGGCCCAGATCATGCTCGGCAAGCGCTTTCGCACGGCCAAGCGCAACCAGGCAGCGATCTTCCCCCAAGTACCGGCCAACCACGACGTTTTGGTCGCGTGCGTCCAAGCTGCCGGCGGCAAGCGCCGCCATCAAACGCGTGCACGAAGAAACGGCCCGATCGTCAGAAGCCGCGGCCGCCTCCTCCTGCGCAACGCGAACGATGCGAATGGCATCGGAAGCGCTTTCGGCCTGCACGATGCGATCGGCCAGCCCTTCCGCCAACCGACGGTACGCCGCATCGTAGCTGATGCGCATGTCGCGGCTGCTATCCGCCCCCAACACGGAACGGACGCTGTCGGAAAGCTCTTTGTCGCACGTTTCAGGAAGATCGGCGCGCACGGAACTGGAGGCGAGTCCTTCAAGGTACGCGAACGCCTGAGCATCGTCGCCATCGAAGCAGGCGGCACACGCCTGATACGCAGGCAGGGGATCGAACGCACGAGCCTGCTCGAAACCGTCGAAGCGCTCGTACGTCGCACGGTCGAACGCAGCCTGAACATACGCGGGAGCCCGATCTTCCTGCGGAAACTCTCCCCCTTCCGACGCCTGGTCGCCCTGCTTCCGGGAAAGAGGACGCACCGCCACATCCACCCTGCTCGCCGACGCCACCGCCTCGAACGCGATCGAAACCAAGACCAAGCCAAGGTGCAAAGCGTACCGGCGCGCCTGCGCATCGCGAAACTCCCAATCAGCCGCGAGCCAGCTTCCCGACGCATCCTGATCGACGCCCTCGCTCCAAACCCACGTCGGCATAAGCAAGGCGTCAGGAACCGTCACGTCAAAGGCAACCGCGCCTGCTGCAACGTCCAATCGAAAGGACGCGTCGATCCGAAACGGCAAGCGCAGGCGCTCGATCGCAGCGGCAATCCTGCAGCGAGCATCCCATTCGCCGCCCTCGTTGCCTTCGGGCGCGTCAACCGCCCGGTCAAGCTGCGGGCGCTGCACGGCGGCCGCCTCGATGAGGTACGCGTCCCATCGCGCGCAATCAACGTCGGTAGCAAACGCAGCACGATCCCCAAACGCCTCTTTGACCAGCAAGAACCTATTGAGAGCAGCTTCAAGCGCCCATATCGTAGGCACAGGTATCCGCGCCTTTTCGTCATCGACCGCCACATAATACGTATCAGCGTAGCGAGAAGTCCGCACAAGACGCACCGACTCGTCCTCCATACCGCGGCCTTTGAGGTCGTCCAGCCCCGCGTCCTCCAGCCACTGCGCCAAGCACCGCACAAGCGCGGGAGGACGGAACGCAGGATCGCTCTCGGCTTTGCGCGCGTCGAGAACAATAGAGCGCATGGCCGCCAAAGGCTTGTCGCCGCGCAAGCGCTCGAACACGCTCTCAAGGCCACGCTCGGGTGCCGCCGGCGCGCCCAAAGACGGCCGATGCACGAAAGCCAGGTAGGCGCGGGCCATCGCATGATCGTAGCGAAGCCCTCCGGCATAAGGCCCGAAATCGTACCAGGAATCGAACAGCGCGTACCTCCCCTGGGCGCTGAGGTACTGCGCGACCTCGCGCTTGGCATCCTTTTCGTGCACGTACACGCAACCACGTTCCTCGCGCGACGAAGAAGCCTGGTCGGAGTAGCGAGCGAACGAGAGATCGGGCTGGCGCGCGGGCGGCGCGCTCAGCGCTTCGGACGTCGAAAACACGCGTCCGTACGGATCGATGTAAGCCAGAACGCGCACCGTAAGCTTGTCGGGAAGCGCAACAACGTACGATCCGCCCGTGCCGGGCGTCGGCAGCCCCCGAGAGACGAACCCGTACGAACCTGGCTCGTCCAACGCACCCGGAATGGGAGGCATTCCGGCCTCAAGCACATGCACCTTGTTAAAGAGTCTGTCGCCCGCATTCATGCGATACAGACCGTCCTGCCCTGCTACCTGCTGCACGGATGTTCCTTCCTGGTCGTATCCGAGCAGCATAGCACGACAGAAGCACCGCACAACATCGAGCGCCCCCGGATCGCACATGCTTTCCGGGGGCGCTTCTAGAAGAAGAGCGTCGCCGTTGGCGGCAAGGGTGCCGCCGGGCGGGAGGAATCCTAGTGATGGTGGCTGCAAGCCTGATCGGCGGACATCACCGGAGCGTCGCCAGCTGCAACCAACTTGGCGGCATCGCCTACCAGAGGATGCTGATTGTCGAAGTAGACCGTGATGCCCGCCTGGTTGAAGCCCATGAGCGGGCGCATCCCCATGCCGGCGGCCACGATCGCGTTCACGCCGGCGTCGGCAAGAAGGCCCACCGGGCGCAAGCACCCGCCTTCCTCATGCGGCGGATTCGCAATCTCGGTCGTTCCGGCGATCTCTCCGTCGACGATCTCGACCACCGTAAAGCAATCGCAATGGCCGAAGTGACCCGCTCGCTGAGACTCGAGCCCCGCTTGGCCCATCGTGGGCACGGCCAGCTTCATGGTTTCACTCATCTGTTCCTTCTTTCTTCGAAGCGATGCTGCTTCGATCCGCATCATCCGACGCGGAAACGCTCCGGTCGGCTTCTTCCAAACCGCTCTCCAACAACCCGACCAGCAACTCGTCAAGCCGCTGCCGATCGCGAAGCGCCTCGAGCCACTGCTCGGCCATCTCCACGCCGATGCGCGTCAGCTCGTACTCCCGCCTTCGCGGGCCCGACTCCTCGTCGCACCAGCGAGACACCACCGCGCCAGCCTCTTCCAATCGACGCAAGCTGCGGTACAAGCCGCCCACGTCAACGTCTACGTGACCGTCGGTTTTCTCGAGAATGATCTTGCGCATGTCGTACCCGTATCCGCCCGCATGCAAAAGAGCAGCCAACGCCGCCGGCTCCACCAGCGCGCCACCGCCGCCGCCTCGCCTGCGGCAACAAGGCTTGCGGCCCGCTCCCAAACCGGACTCGCCGCAAGAAGCGCCGTTTCGGGTGCCCGACGTTTCGCAATCACCTTGCGGCATAGCGCCTCCTTCATGCAGGGTACTATATGACATGAACATATATACTCCTTCAACATGCATGCTGTCAACATATAGATGTCGAAAGGAGTCTTTCTACGAACGACAAAACGGAACGTAGCGCGACAATGCGCTCGTTTCACCCGATCCCCGCCCGCTCATTGGGGAACGGAGAATTCAAGAACGGCTGTTTTCGAGGGTTCGGCTCGCAACGAAACGGCACGCGATTTCACGGCGGTGGCGGTTTTCAGCAAGCAGGAAGATTCGTCGACGCACCGGCCTCGCAATGCGACAAGCCCCGATCACGACGAAAGGCTACGACGAAACCGCGTCCAAAGAGCGCACGATCGCATCTTGAGCGGCACGACATGAAGATTGGGGCTTGTATGCGGAAACCAGATAGACGCCCGCCCGGTTCCATTCATCAAGGGCGAATGCCTCCGGATTGTCGAGCTCCCGCAAGGCATGGGCACATTCCCCCAGCCTAAAGCGCAGATCAGACAGGTAAGCGGCAGATGTATTCAAAACCAGATAATCGAGCAGGGACATGATCACAACAAGCGTTCCTCCCTCTGCCCTTGCCCATCTTCCGGCTGAAATAGCAGACGTTATTAGACCGTGTGGCAAGGCGCGTCGTACCGTCGAATACGCATGCCCTTCCTGGGTGCGTTTCTCGATCTTTAATAAAATACGATAATAGCCGACCGTTTCGAAAAAGTCTACTTTTTCAGACCCGAAATCCTACTGTTGAACTTAAATATACCCTCACCGCGTGGCATCGTACTCGCGTGTCCATTTGAAAAACGTGCTCCGAGCAACTCCGAGCCGACTCGCCGCCTCTTTGCTTCCAATCGCGCCCTCCCTCCACATTGAGTACACGTACCCGAAATCGCAGGGCAGTTGCTTCGGCGGCCTGCCGAAGCGCACGCCGCGAGCGCGAGCCGACGCTATCCCTTCCGCTTGGCGCTGCCTGATATTCTCGCGTTCGACTTGCGCCACGTACGAAAGGATCTGCAAAACGATGTCCGCGATAAACGTGCCCGTGACGTTTCGCTCGCTCGTTCGCGTATCGAGCAGCGGCATGTCCATCACCACAACGTCCACGTTCAGCTGCTTGGTCAAAAATCGCCATTGCTCGATGATCTCGTCATAGTTTCGACCCAGGCGATCGATGCTCTTGATCACCAGCGTATCGCCCGGCGCAAGAACGCCCGTCAAAGCCTGATAACCAGGCCGATCGAAGTTCTTGCCGCTCATGCGATCGGTGTACACGTTGGCGATGGGAACGGAGAACTCCGCCAACGCGTCAAGTTGCCTATCCAAATTCTGATCCTTGCTGGAAACTCTTGCATACCCGTACATCACCACAACTGGTCTCCTTTCCGTTCGGAGAACGGCCGGCCCCTTCACCATGGCACAAAGCCACGCGCGACGCCCGCTCTCAGTCAAGCGATTGGCACTTGTTGCGCATTCGTCGGAAGTTCGTAGAGAAGCCAAGGGAAACGTGCGAAAGGAGCTCTTCGAACCTCAAAAACGCAAAAGAGGTTGCGGGGTCTGCGCATCCCCGCAACCTCTTGTTCCCCGGCATGCCCGGATCCGGCAACGCACGCAGCCCTCGCTGCGGCTGCAATTGCAGATGCAGCCGTCAAGACCGCCGCGCAAAAGGGCCGATTCACATGCGAGCAACCACCAGATCGCCCATCGTACCCGTGCCGACAACCTTGTTGGCAGGCGTGTCAAGCTGCCTGATATCGCCCGTGCGCCACCCCTCGTCAAGAACGGATGTCACACCACGATGGATATCGTCGGCTGCTTCCTGCATGCCGAAGCTGTAGCGCAGCATCATTTCCACCGAAAGGATCTGCGCAAGCGGGTTCGCAACACCCCGACCTGCGATATCCGGCGCGCTGCCGTGGCTGGGCTCGTAGAGCGCCGTGCCGTCGCCAAGGCTTGCACTGGCAAGCATCCCCAAAGAACCCGTAATCTGCGCCGCCTCGTCGGACAGGATGTCGCCGAACATGTTCTCGGTCACCACTACGTCGAAATCAACCGGGCGGCTGATCAGCTGCATGGCCGTATTGTCCACCAGCAGGTCCTCGAGCTCCACGTCCGGGTACTCGTCGGCGCCGATGCGATGCACGATTTCGCGCCACATGCGGCTCGTTTCCAGCACGTTCGCCTTGTCGACGCTCGTCACCTTGTTGCGGCGCCTTCGCGCAGCTTCGAACGCCTGGCGAGCGATGCGCTCCACTTCGTACTCGCGGTACTCCAGCGTATCGTAGGCGCGCTGGCCGGGAGCGCCCTGCGCTCCGCAGCCTTCCTCGTTGTAGAATCGCTCGCGCTTGCCAAAGTACAAACCGCCCGTCAATTCGCGCACGATCATCATGTCCACGCCCTCTACGATTTCCGGTTTGAGCGTGGACGCCTCGGAAAGCGCGTCGAAAATCTGTACGGGACGCAGGTTCGTGTACAGGCCAAGCGCCTTGCGAATACCCAAAAGTCCCTGTTCGGGGCGCGGTTTCTCAGGATCGGTCGTGTCCCACTTCGGACCGCCGACAGCCGCCAGCAACACGGCGTCGGAAGCTTCGGCCGCACGCAGCGTCTCGTCGGGAAGCGCAGTGCCGCACGCATCGATAGCACAGCCTCCGATAAGCGCTTCGGTATAGGAGAACGTCGTGCCGTACTTCGCGCCCACGGCATCGAGCACCTTGACGCCCTCGGCGATGATCTCCGGACCGATGCCGTCGCCCGGAAGCAGGCAGATATTGTAGGTTTTGGTCATGGGTTTCCTTACGTTGCGGGTCCGATAAAGTCAACGAGGCTTTCTGCGGCAGCGCCGAACTGCTCCGCCGTTCGCAAAACGACGGAACGGCTTACTTTTCCAGTTTCGACTTAGTCCGGTTGATCAAGCCGCCCGCTTCGATGATCTCGCGAATGAACGGCGGGAACGGCTGAGCCTGGAACACGTCGCCCGTCGTCTCGTTCGTGATGATGCCCGCATCGGCGTCCACGTTCACCATGTCGCCCTGGGAAATGGCATCCACCGCTTCGGGGCACTCCATGATGGCCAGCCCCGTGTTGATGGAATTGCGGTAGAAGATGCGCGCGAAGCTCTTGGCGATGACCACGTCGACGCCCGCCGCCTTGATGGCGATGGGCGCATGCTCGCGCGAGCTTCCGCAACCAAAGTTCTCGTCGGCCACGATGATGTCGCCCGGCTGCACGCGCTCGACGAACGAGGCGTCCAGATCCTCCAGGCAATGTTTCGCCAGCTCAGCCGGATCAGACGTGGTCAGATGGCGAGCCGGAATGATAACGTCGGTATCGATATCGCGCCCGTAACGGTGCGCGGTTCCCTTGAAATGCATGGCAGCTTCCCTTTCCTAGTCCAGGTCTTCCGGCAGGCCGATACGACCCAGCACGGCGCTTGCCGCGGCAACGGCCGGCGAGGACAGGTACACCTCGCTGGTGGGGTCGCCCATGCGGCCGACGAAGTTGCGGTTGGTGGTGGCGATAGCACGCTCGCCAGCGGCAAGAATGCCCATGTAACCGCCCAGGCACGGACCGCACGTAGGAGTGGACACGGCGCAGTTCGCGTCGAGGAACACGTCCATCAGGCCCTCTTCCATGCACTGACGGTACACCGCTTGCGTGGCCGGGATCACGATGCAACGCACGTTGGGATGAACCTTCCGACCGCGCAGCACGTCGGCAGCTTGGCGCATGTCCACGATGCGACCGTTCGTGCAGCTTCCAATAACAGCCTGGTCGATGCGCACGTCGCGCGCTTCGGCAACCGGGCGCGTATTCGACGGCAAATGCGGGAACGCGACCGTCGGCTGAATGGATGCTGCGTCAATCTGGTAGACCTTCGCGTACTGCGCATCCGGGTCGGGATGGTATTCGGTGTAAGGACGCTCCACGCGGCCGTCCATGTAGGCGCGCGTCACGTCGTCAACCTCGATGAGGCCCGCTTTGCCGCCCGCTTCGATAGCCATGTTGGAAATGGACATGCGCTCGTCCATGCCCATGTTGGAAATGGCGCTGCCCGTGAACTCCATAGCTTGGTACAAGGCTCCGTCTACGCCGATCATGCCGATGATATGCAGGATGACGTCCTTGCCGGTCACGCCAGGAGCAAGCTCGCCGTCGATCCTGAACAGCAGGCTTTCGGGCACCTTGAACCATGCCTTGCCGGTGGCGTAGCCCACGCCCGCGTCGGTTGAGCCTACGCCCGTAGCGAACGCGCCGAGCGCACCGTACGTGCAGGTATGGCTGTCCGCGCCGATGATGAGATCGCCCGCGCCCACAACGCCCTGCTCGGGCAGCAGCGCATGCTCGACGCCCATGCAGCCCACTTCGTAGTAATGGGTAATGCCCTGCTCGCGCGCAAAGTCGCGAACGATCTTGGCCTGTTCGGCGCTTTTGATGTCCTTGTTGGGAACATAGTGGTCGGGCACCAGGGCGATCTTCGTAGGATCGAACACCTTCTCGACGCCGATCTTGCGGAATTCCTTGACAGCGATGGGGGCTGTAACGTCGTTAGATAGCACGAGGTCGAGATCGCATTCGATCAGTTGACCTGGCTCCACTTCGTCGAGCCCCGCATGGGCGGCAAGAATCTTCTCCGCCATGGTCATGGGACGTGCCATGTTTCACTCCTTTGTATGCGGTGGTCTCGTCTGGACTCGCGTTCGAGCCGCGAGCAGATAGGAAATCGTCGCCCATTGTACCACTGGGATTTACCGGTAAAAAAGAAGAGCCCCGAAGGGCCCTTCGATGTGAAGCGATTTCCAGATAAAACCGGCCAACTACCAAGATCCGTGATAGTCGTAACCATAGCAGCCAGCAGAACCCATCGCTCCCGCGACAAGCGCCGTAACCATGCCGCCGATCATCAAGCTCAACAGGAGGCCGAGCACGATCCAGATGACGAAGCCGATGATCGAGAACTTGAGCGCATCGCTTTTCACCTGCGCGACCTTGTCGGCGTTCGCCAGCCAGGCGATGATGATGCCCGGAATGCCCAGGAGAGCGCCCACTACCAGCCAGCCAAACTTCATGCCGCCGGTCAGCTGCATGAGCGGCGCGGGCGGATAGACGGGCTGCGGGACGTAAGGGGGCTGAGCCTGAGGCTGGGGCTGGCCCATCGGAGGCTGCTGCGGAGGGACCGGAGCTGTCGCCGGGGGCTGAGGAGCCGCCTGCTGCTCGGAAGCCTGCGGGGCCTCGGGAGCAACCTGATCGTTCTTGTTCTCTTCGCTCATAATGAACCTGCTTTCCATCGGTATACTTCGTTTTCGTCCATGCGATGCGGCTTTCTCAGGCGTCTCGCATGGACGAAACGCGCGGCACGTCAATGCCGCCTGTCCCCAGTATAAAGGGCGCGCGCACCGCAAAGGAGCACCGTCAACGAATCGAAACCCAAATACATCGGATGGTGTAGCCTGAAAGAAGCAGACGGAGCGGGCGCTCCATACTCCGCACACAAGCAAAAGACCCTCCGCCGAGGGTCTTTGAGAGCCTTTCGAAAGCAAGGAAAGCCCAGGAAGCAATCGCGTTTACGAAAGCGCCGTGCACAGCGCGTCGAGCAAGGCGATGGCAAAATGCTGGGCGGAACGGCCAACGCCGGCATCCTCCCACATGGTGCCGGGCAGCTCAATGGCGATGCGCGAAGGAGCGGACGAGTCGGCAACCCCGATGGCCGTCTCCAAACGAAGCGACAAAGTGCCTTCGTCGTCAAAGCTCACGCGAGGAACGTTCTCGGTAGCCTCATCAGGCAAAACAATATGAACGAGCAGCATGTTGCCATCAGGGGCAACCAGCAGCGAATCAGCGCTCATGATCTTGGACGCAGGATTGGTCGCCAACGCCAAGTTCGACATGCGCGAAGCCACGCTGCGCGTGAACTCCTGCGTTCCGAACAGGCAAAGCGCGTTGTGCTCCAGCACGTCGGCAGCGCGCGCGAAGCCCAGGTGATTGGAGCCATGAACTGCTTCCTTGCCCTCCCACGAGTGATGGAGGTTGCGAATGGCGGCGTACGTGTACGCCCCGGCGATTCCATCGGAAGGCAACCCCATGTTCAGCTGGAACTTGCGAAGGGCCAGCTCCGTGAACGCGCCGAAAATCCCGTCGGTCGCGCCGCAGGCGAACCCGAGCGCACCCAGCGCCCGCTGAAGCTCCAAAACGTCATGCCCGTGAAAATGAGGCATGCGCAGATACAGCGTACGATCGCCCAGCGTGAACGAGGCGTCAACCAAAGCCGCCCACACGCGATCATCGACCTCGTCGGTCACGGGAATGTTTCGCTGCCCGCAGAACGCGCGAACGGCGGCGGCGGTCGCCTCGCCGAACGTTCCGTCAACGCCCGCAGGAGCCAGCAAGCCGATCGTCGCCAAACGCTGCTGCACGTCTTCGACGGCCGGACCGGTGTCATGTCGCTTAATGGTATCCATGCCTGCCATGGTAGCGTACCCCGCCGAGCCAGCCTCGGATCCAAGCGAGGTTCCACAAGAGGAACAGAGCAAGAGCCCTGCAGGGCGAAGAAGGTCGGCCCTTCGCTTCGCCGGTCGCTTACGCAGCTAGCAGATTCGCCTCAATCCATCCAAAAAGGGCGGCCGTGTGGCCGCCCCGCTTGCTTCGTTCATCGAAGCGAGGCACCGGCCCCGTTCCGTTTCCTTGCTTTATTTCAGGCGGTTGACGAACCAGTCCGCCATACCGACCAGCAAGTCGAGCGCCGTCGACGGCCTCACTAAATCGATCAGGCGATTCTTGGCGATGTCGGTCAGGTTTTCGGCGTAGTTGCGCGCATAATCTATGCTGCCGGACTCCTCCATGATGGCCACAGCCTCGGCCAACACCTTCGGATCTTTCTCCTTCGACGAAAGAATCTCGATCAAGCGATCGCGCTTCGGGGAATTCTGCAACGCGTGAACCACCACGAGCGTGCGCTTGCCCTCGGTAATATCGTTGCGGAAATCCTTCTTCGTGCTTTCCTCGGACCCCACAAGGTTCAAAAGGTCGTCCTGGATCTGGAATGCAAGACCCGTGTCCAAACCGTAATTGCGCAGGGCCTCGATTTCAACCTCGGTACCGCCGCCGATGATGGCGCCGATTGCCAGGGGCACCGCACCCGAGTAATGCGCGGTCTTGTGCGTGGCCATGACCAAGTAGTCCTCGGGCGTGATGTCGTAGCGACCGTCGCGCGCCCAGCCAATGTCAAGCGCCTGGCCCTCGATGGTTCGGCGCGTCATCTCGATAAGCTCGGAGATCACGCGAACCTTCATGGAGTCATCCAGGTTCGGGTCGGAGATCACGGTCCCGTTCACCAGGGAAAGAGCCAGGTCACCGGCGTTAATGGCAAGGCCGTACCCTTCCGTCAGGTGCATGCACGGCTCACCACGACGAAGCTCGGCCTCGTCGGCGATGTCGTCGTGAATAAGCGCAGCTGTATGGAAATGCTCGATGGCGGCCGCAGCGCTCGTAGCGCGCGACATGTCCCCGCCAACGGCGCGACATGCGGCGAAGCAAATGAGCGGACGGTGGCGCTTTCCCCCGTTTTTGCTGTACTCGATAAGAGGATCGTACAGGTAGCGATCCATATCGGCATGCGAGCCCTTCGGAATATACGCATTGACTAAGCCGCCGACGCGGTCGGCGTACACCGTCAAATACTCTT
Organism: Paraeggerthella sp.; assembly: GCF_048427265.1. Lineage (NCBI taxonomy): Bacteria > Bacillati > Actinomycetota > Coriobacteriia > Eggerthellales > Eggerthellaceae > Paraeggerthella > Paraeggerthella sp. The sequence goes on along the minus strand of NZ_DBFOSR010000018.1, from coordinate 19,446 downwards.
CGAACGACTCGGGGGGCTCTTCCACTGCGGCGATGATCTCGTTGATGTTGTCCATAGCGCTTTCTCTGTAAGCTTTGACAAATTCCGGAAACCTCATGGTATCACAAGAATTGAATATGGTTTCTCGACGGTTCCCCAGCGGTTCATTTTTTCGCTTTCTCCGCATATCCGCCAAAGATTATGCGAAATGGAACATAATCGAAAGCGCGAAACCTCGCCGAACGGGGCAGCACCATGCACGAGGAACGCGGAACGACCGAACGGTCGCAGCCCTCACGCGGCTGCCGCACGCGCGCATAGTATGGTAGGAGCGGTGGGACTCGAACCCACAAGACCGAAGCCGGCGGATTTTAAGTCCGCTGCGTATGCCAATTCCGCCACGCTCCCCCGTTGCCGCGCATCGTCGATCAACCCCAAACGCGCAAGGCTTTTTTCGACGCGGTATATGGTAGCAAATTTTGAGCCGTATGACCGGATGAACTAGCGCGTCGCCGCATCCAGAATAATGCCGTGCAAGATATCCGACTCGCTTACCGTGAAAGAATCCATGCCCGCCGAATCAAGCACGCTTTGCAGGATGATCATCCCCGCCACGATCACGGGAGCGCGTCCAGGATCCAGCCCCACGATCTGCTCGCGATCGGCAAGCGCAACGCTGCGAAGCTGGTCGTACACCTGATCGAGCGCAGGACGGTCGACCAGCGCCTTGTGAACGCGAGCGGTGTCGTAAACGCTCATGCGCTCGCGGATGGAAACCACCGTTGTAGCCGTTCCCGCCACCGCGACCAGCCGATCAGCGCGAAAGCCCGACGCCCTCAACTCCTCGAAAAACAAGGACATGCCCGAAGAAATCCACGCACGAGCGGCCTGCAGCTCGGCGCAGCTTGGAGGATCGGAGGCCAGGAACTTTTCCGTCACGCGACGACACCCGATGTTGAACGAATGGGATTTCACGGGATCGCCGCCGGAAGGACCTGCTACGACCTCGGTAGAGCCCCCGCCGATGTCGACGACCACAAGCTGCTCGCCGGGAAAATCGCACGAAGCCCCTTTGAACGAGAGCGACGCTTCCTTCTGCCCCGGAATAACCGACAGGGAAACGCCCAGCGCGGACAGCATGCCTGCGAATTCCGCGGCGTTGCGCGCGTCGCGCGCAGCCGACGTGGCCATAGCGGTCACGTGCACCTGCGGATGATCGGGCGAGACGAAGGAATCCAACACCTCGCGATAACCCTTCACGGAAGACGCCACGCGCTCCATGGCCTCAGGCTTCAGCACGCCCGAAGCATCCACCCCTTCGCCAAGGTTCGTGATCTGGTATTCGCGATCCAGCTCGTGCAGCCGTCCTTGCTCGTCCACGTCCGCAACCAACATGCGGCACGTCACGGTTCCGATATCGATTGCCGCGTATCGGCCAGCATGCAGCACGCGCGAGCCGTCGACGTCTTTTTCCACGAAAGGCCTCCTACTCGACACCGAACAGCGCATCGAAAAACGGCGAGTACCAGGTATCGGGAGCCTCGATGCTGCCGGGGGTTATGTTGGCGCGAAACGTGCTGGCGTCCTCTTTCTCGATTTCAAGACCGCGCACGGTAGCCGTTTCTTCGCCATCTTTCACCCATCCGAACTGCTCATGAGCGCGCGCCTCCACGCCCGAATCGGTCTGAAGGGACGACACGTCGCTTTGCAGGGCCTCGTTGCGCTCTTCGAGGACAGCATACTCCGCCTGCAAGCGATCGTTTTCACGAACCGCGTGATAGTACTGCTGGGCGGCCGGATACAGGAACACGCACGAAAGAGCCAAGCACGCGGCAACCGCGGCCGTGGCTATGAACTTCGGAGACGATTTCAACGCCGCAACGGAACCGAACGAGAAGCCGCGCTTCTTGGACGCACGGGGGCTCGACTCGTTCTGCATGCGCGCAGCCTGCCGATGCTTCGCGCCCATCTCGCCTTTGTACACGGCAGCGCGAGAGCCCGATGCTTCCCCGTCCGCCCCCTGACGCGCGTCCCCGAACTGCTTGGCGAACGCCCGACCCGCCTTGTCCTTGGCGCGCTTCTTCTTGAAAGCGGCCATCCGGGACACGCGTTCGCCGCCGCGGTTCTCGGCGCGATCGCCATCGTCTCGATCCGCTTCGTCGCTGCGGCGCGAAACCGGACGATCCGCCGCTGCCGAACGGCTCGAAGCGCCGAACGGATCGTCGGACAAGCGGGCATAACGGCCGACCGAAGCCGGGCGAGACGGCTCGACGCGCACGGCATCCCTTCCGCTGCGCGCGGAAGCGCGGGGCTGCTCGAAACGAGAAGACGCAACGACCCGCACCGTCGACGCCGAAGCGCGCGACGAAGAGCCGCGGGCGGAAGCCTGCCGAAACGGCGATTCGAAGGTGGAAAGATCATCGGAGAACCGAGGGGGCATCGATGGCACGACCCTCGATGAGCGGTATGCGCCCACGTCGCGTTTTGCCTCGTCGAACGAGAGAATATTCGCCTGCCTTGACACCTGGATTGCGCCCCTTTTGCATCGTGTTTCGTTGAATGGTTTGTTTAATGCGAGAGCTGCTGCAAGGATACCACACCGCAACCCGAGCTGCCACCGAAGGCAACGGCTCGAAACGGCCTGTCTCCAATTTGTTGAACGCCTTGATAGCCGCGAAAAAAGGGCCGCGCGAACGCGGCCCGAACACCCTTACAAATCGAGTTTCTTAATATAAGAACTCCATTTTTTGTACGAATCGTCGCTGATAGCATGCTCCATGAGGCACGCCTCCTTCTCGGCTTGCTCGTCCGGCACTCCGAGAGCCTTGGTCAAGAACGTAAACAGCATGTGATGCCGATCGAGCACCGACACGCCGTATTCGTACCCCTCGTCGGTCAACGTGATATCCCCGTAGTAAGGCTGCTCGGCCAGGCCCTTTTCCTTGAGCAGCGAAACGGCTTTATTCACCGAAGCCTTGGAAACGCCAAGCTTCGTCGCAATATCAACCGACCTCACGGACGCTTCCGTCGTACCCCCCAGCATGACGATCGCCTCAAGGTAGTCTTCGTGCGACATGGACATCTTTTCCACTGAATCCTCCTTCGATCACCGTGCTATGGTACCACACGGCATCGCAAGAGCAGGGGAAGCCCGAACAGAATGGAAGCAGTACGAGGAGAGTGCCGGCGAGGGAAGAGGGGGAAGATCCCTCGCCGGCTGCTGTGTGGTGGACGACCAGACGAGGGAGTCTCCACCACCGGGTCAGCAAAAAGAGGAGGTGTCCTTCAGGTTTGCTTTCGCGTCCCTGTTGACATTTGTTAGTATAGGTTAACTTTGATCTGCACGTCAACTACCTTTGAGGAAAGTTTGCTTTGGCATACAATTCCTCCATATATCGCGAACCCGGGGCAATCCCCTTCGATGCTCGCTCAGCGACGGGCGTCCGCCGCCTTCTTCATATCGGCCATCATCTGGTCGACGGCTCCGCAGCCGGCGCAGCCTCCGCAACCTCCCGAGCACGATCCTCCGTGGGCGTCGTCGCCCTTGTGGCAATCGCACATGCCGTTGCGCCACATGCGGCGCACGGCCAGAAACGCCAACGCCGCAACCAGCAGCCCCACGATCACCGTAGCGGGGGTGAATTCCAAACCGAACATGTCCAGCTCCTTTCCAATACGCTGCAAATGCGGGCGGGCGGCGCCCCGTCTTGGCGCGCCGCCCAACCCCTTCAGCAAGATTCTCGTTCGCGATCCAGCTTCACGAGCCTACGCAGCGCCGCCTTCGGCCTTCAAGCCCTCGACAGCGTTTTTCTTCTTGTACGACGGCATGGGGCGAAACATCTGGAACAGCATGCCGCCCAGAATCACGATGGCCACAACCGTCCACACGTTGAACTCCACCTCGCCGGACAACAAGCCGCCGAACTGGTAGAACATAAGCCCCACGCACCATGCGAACACGGTCATGTACCCGATGGCGAACCATGTCCACTTCGCGCTTTCCATCTGGCGGCGGATAGTGCCGATAGCAGCAAAGCACGGCGCGCACAGCAGGTTGAAGGCGCAGAAGGCCAAGATCGCCGGAACGGAACCCGCCATCATGCCGGCGAACGCGGCCCACATGGTGGGGTCGGCCTCGCCCGCATCGCCCAAGCTGGTGATGATGCCAACAGTGGCCACGACGTTCTCCTTCGCCACCAATCCGGTGACGGACGTGACCGTAGCCTGCCAGTCGCCGAAGCCAAGCGGCGCGAACACCCAGCCGATCGCATTTCCCAAGCCAGCCATAAGGCTTTGCTGGATGTAGCCTTCGGCCTCGGAATCAAGCAAGCCGAAGCCCGCGCCCGTGTCGCCGAAGTTCATGAGGAACCAGATGACGATGGTGGACAGGAAGATGATGGTACCGGCCTTCACGATGTAGCTTCGAATGCGCTCCCACGTAGCCAGCAAGATGGACTTCACCGTAGGCAGGTGATAGGACGGCAGTTCCATGACGAACGGGGATACCTCGCCCGCGAACATGCGGGTCTTTTTCAACATGATGCCGGAAATGATGATGGCGATGACGCCCAAGAAGTAGAACAACGGCGCGACCCACCAGGTCTCTGCGGTATTGCCGCCCGCAATGGCGCCGAACACCAGCGCGATGATGGGCATTTTCGCGCCGCAGGGAATCATGGTGGTCGTCATGATGGTCATGCGGCGATCCCGCTCGTTCTCGATGGTCTTCGTGGCCATGACGGCGGGCACGCCGCAACCGGAAGCCACCAGCATGGGGATAAAGCTCTTGCCCGACAGGCCGAACCGGCGGAAGATGCGGTCCATGATGAAGGCGACGCGCGCCAAATACCCGCAGCCCTCCAAGAACGCGAGCAGCAAGAACAAGATGATCATCTGCGGAACGAACCCGATAACGGCTCCCACGCCCGCGACGATGCCGTCCATGATAAGGCTTTGGAGCCACGGGGCGACGTCGGCCGATTCAAGGGCGTCTCCCAGCACCGTGCCCAAACCGGGAATCCACAGGCCGAACTCGGAGGGATCGGGCTCCTCCTCTTTAAGGGACGCGATTTCCTCTTCGCTGGCCCCGGCCTCCTCGGCCTCGGCCACGCTCTCTTCCCAGGCGCCGACGGCTTCTTCGTACTGCTCGTTGCCGGTGTAGAGCCATCCGTCGCCGGAAATGCCGTCGTTCGCCCAGTCGGTAACGACGCCCGTTCCCACGGAAATGGCCAGATAGTACACAAGCGCCATGATCACCACGAAGATGGGCAGGCCCAGCCAGCGGTTGGTCACCACGCGGTCGATCTTCTGCGTCGAGGTCATGCCCTTGCTCGAGCGCTTCACCGTATCGGCAACCACCTGCGTGACAGCATCGTAGCGTTCGGTTGTGATAATGCTCTCGGCGTCGTCGTCAAGCGCGTCTTCGACCTCTTTGCGCAAGGCGTCGATGGCGCTGAGATCTTTTGCGGGAAGGTCCAAGCTGGCAACGGTCATGTCCTCGCCCTCGAACAGCTTGATGGCGAACCAGCGCGCCGTAGCGGGAGAAACGCGCCTGCCCAGAATGCCCTCGATCTTGACAACGGCGTCTTCGACGACCGCATCGAACGGCAGCCGAGGCTTCGGAGCCGCGCCTTCCTTCGCCGCTTTCACGGCGGCGTCCAAAAGCTGCTCCATGCCATGGCCCTTGAGCGCCGAAGTCTCGATGACCGGGCAGCCCAGCCGTGCGGACAAGCCGGGGACGTCGATCTTGTCGCCGTTTTTCTTCACCAGGTCCATCATGTTGAGCGCAACGACCACCGGCACGCCCAGATCGAGGATTTGCGTGGTCAGGTACAGGTTGCGCTCGAGGTTCGTGGCGTCAACCAAGTTGATGACGGCGTCCGGCCCGCCCTTCAGCAGGTAGTCGCGCGTCACGATCTCTTCAGGAGAGTACGGGGACAACGAGTACACGCCCGGAAGGTCCGTGATGACGATGTCTTTGTTGCGGGTGTACTTGCCCTCTTTCTTTTCGACGGTCACGCCCGGCCAGTTGCCAACGTATTGGCTTGCACCGGTCAGGTCGTTGAACATCGTGGTCTTGCCGCAGTTAGGGTTTCCGGCAAGCGCTATTCGAATTGTCATTGTCTGCCTTTCCAGCAAGTTAACTTCTGCTAACTCATTCCCAAAAAAGAAGCGCTTTCGCGCCGATCCTCGTCATCTGACGCATGCTTCGCGCACGCGCGAGAGCGTCAGCCGACGAGGATGCTTTCCGCTTCGCTTTTGCGCAGCGACAGCTCGTAGCCGCGCACCGTGACCTCGAGCGGATCGCCAAGCGGCGCAACCTTGCGAACGAACACGTCCGTGCCCTTCGTGATGCCCATGTCCATGATGTGGCGCTTAAGGGCGCCCTCCCCCGTTAGACGGCGGACGGTAGCCACCTCCCCAATTGCCACGTCGCGCAGCGTTCTGTTCTGACCTTCAGTCATGCACGTTCTCCTTCCTTAACTCTATTTCCGCTTTGCTCGCCCGACAGAAACGCCCCGCGCGCGGCACCTTGGTCGCTGATTGCGAAACCGTTCGGCACGGCGTGGGGCGAAGCACGCACGAAAGCGCACGGTGAAAAACCGTGCTTCCGCGCAGAAGCCGCTTTTTAAGCTGCAGTGATGATGCGCGACGCCACCTGCTGGCTCAACGCAACTTGGGAACCCTTGATCTCCACGATCAAGTCGCCAGCCGCATGCGCGACAACCTGCACTTGGACACCCTCGACGAATCCCAGGGTTTCCAGATGATGGCGCAGCTCGCCTTTGCCTCGCACCTTCGCGATCACGGCCACCTCCCCGCTTCTCAAAAACGATAGCGGCATTTGATGAACCGTCGCGCTCGGCACCGAGGCTTGAGAAATAGCTCCCTGCGTGCTGGCAGCCACTGCGTTGTCCATGTCGACTCCCATCGAGTTAGCTTTGTATAACACAAAGTATCTTATAGCAAACATTTTGCAAATGGAAGCCATAGTTAACATTTTCTACAGACGGACGCGAAGGCGGGACCGCAAGCCGATTGCGGTTTCGGAGCGAACGATGGGCGCGGCCTTCGGCGAAGAGCGTAATTCCCTTGCCGATTCTCCTGCTTGCCGACGAGGGCCGCATAGTATACTGAAAATGGATAATGAACTGCAGGACTTCGGGCAGAAAGCGCAGAACATGGCTGAAAACCTCTATATCGATACGCGCGGGCGGACCGAACGCCCGGTTACGTTCACGGAAGCCGTCGTCGACGGTCTGGCCGCAGGCGGCGGGCTGTACGTCCCCCAGAGCATTCCGCAGCTTTCCCTTGAGGACATAACCGCGTTGGCCCAGATGCCGTACGCGCAGCGCGCATCCTACGTTTACCGCGCCTTCGACGTTGACCTGCCGGCCGAAACCGTAGACGCGCTTATGGCTCAAGCTTACGGCGACAACTTCGATAGCCAGGCCGTCTGCCCTATTTCGTCGCTCAACGCGAACACGCACGTGCTGGAGCTGTGGCACGGCCCCACGAGCGCGTTCAAGGACATGGCGCTGCAGTGCCTGCCGCGGTTCTTCTCCGCCAGCGCCAGCCAGCTGCGCGACCAGGGCAAACTTGACCACGAATTCCTCATTCTGGTAGCCACCTCCGGCGACACGGGCAAAGCGGCGCTCGAAGGGTTCCGCGACCAGGACGGCGTGTCCATTGCCGTCATGTACCCCGACGGAGGCGTGAGCGACATCCAGTTCAAGCAGATGGCCACGCAGCAGGGCCGCAACGTGCAGGTATGGGGCGTGCGCGGGAACTTCGACGACTGCCAAACGGGCGCGAAGAACGTGTTCAACGACGACGCGTTCGCGCAGAAGCTGCTTGACGAGCAGGGTGTGGCGCTTTCCAGCGCGAACTCCATCAACTGGGGACGACTGCTGCCGCAGGTGGTGTACTACGTATCGGCCTACGCGCAGCTGGTGGCGGATGGCAAGCTGAGCGCCGGCGACGAGCTGGACGTATGCGTTCCCACCGGTAACTTCGGCAACATCCTGGCCGCGTACTACGCCAAGCGCATGGGCGTGCCCCTTGGCATGCTCCTGTGCGCCAGCAACGAGAACCGCGTGCTGACGGACTTCATCAACACGGGCACGTACGATATTTCCAATCGCGACTTCGTGCTGACGCCGTCGCCGTCCATGGACATTCTGGTATCGTCGAACCTGGAGCGCCAGCTGTTCGAGCTGACCGACCGCAATGCCGAGGCCATCGCCGGCTGGATGGCCGACCTGCGCGAACAGGGCCGCTTCCGCATTGACGAGAGCACGTTCGCCCGCGTGCGCGAGACGTTCGCATCCGACTCCATCGACAACGCCGCGTGCCTGGAAACCATCAAGGCCGTGCTGGACGAGCACGATTACCTGCTGGACCCGCATACGGCCGTAGCCTACCAGGTGGCCGAGAACCTGCGCGGGCAGAACCCGGTGCTCATTGCCAGCACCGCCCATTGGGCGAAATTCGGCGACAACGTGTACCGCGCCCTGCACGACATCGAACCGGGCGCGCCGCTGCCGGACGACGTAGCCGCTCTTACCGGGTGCGCGCTCAACGAGCTGATCGCGCGCGAAACGGGCAAGCACGACATCCCTCGCGGGCTTGCCGAGCTGGACGAGCTGCCCATTCGCTTCACCGACGTGATCGACGCGGGAACCGGCGACATCGAAACCGCAGCGCTGCGGTTCCTCGACAACCTGAGCAAACGATAGACGAACCGGCCACGAGCGCCGTACGAGAAAAGGACGAGACCATGAGCGAGCTTGCGAACCTGAAGCCGACCATTCGACTTTCCATCATGAACCCCGACTCCGACAGCGGATCGCTGTTCGGGCGGGGCATCGCCAGCCTGTGCTTGGGCGTACGAGAAACGGGATCGCTCAACGCAGCCGCGAAGAGCATGGGCATGGCGTACAGCAAGGCTTGGCGCATCATCAAAGACACCGAGTCGGCGCTGGACATGCAGCTGCTGCATCGCGACGGGGCGCACGGCAGCAGCCTGACCGATTCGTGCAACAAGCTGCTTGACGCGTACCTGTCCATCGAGGAGAAGCTTCAAGAAGAAGCCGAGAAAGCGTTCGCCGACATTTTGGTGTAGCGCCGGGGCGCGAAGACTCATGCGCCCCGATAGTACCAAACGGCAAGCTGGGTGCGGTTCTTGCATCCCAGCTTCTGCAGGATCGTGCTGATGTGATTGCGCACGGTTCCGTCGCTCAAGTACAGCTGCGCGGCGATTTCCTTGTTGTCGAGGCCTTCGGCCACCAGCGACACGACGGCCTGCTCGCGCTCGGTGAGCAGGCCGTCGCTTTGAGCACCGCGTTGGCCCGTCGAAGCAGCGTGGCTTCCCATGAGCTTGCCCACGCGGCCCACCACCTCCTCCCCCAGCACGTTCTGGCCGGACATAACGCTGCGCAGCGCCGGCGCAATGGTGGCAACCTCCTGCTTGATCAGGTAGCCGCGCGCGCCCAGGCGGAGTGCGCGAACGATGTACTCGTCATCGGAGAACGTGGTCAGAAACACGATGCGCGCAGAGGGACGGGCGGTCAAGATGCGCTCGGCCGCGGCCAAGCCGTCCATGCCCGGCATCTGGATATCCATGAGCAGCACGTCGGGCTCGTGCGCATCGTAGAGCCGTACCGCATCTTCCCCGTTTTCGCCGCAGGCGACCACGTCCACGTCGGGCTCGGCCGACAGAATGGTTGCAAGAGACGCGGCAACGAACGCATCGTCGTCCACGACGACCACGCGAATGGACCGTCCATTTGCCTTGGAACCGTCGATCATACCCGCTCCTCCCCCGCGCCTTTCGGCACGGACGCGAACACCTTGCATCCCTTTTCGAACGACACGCGGAACACGCCGCCCAGCGCACGGGCCCGATCTTCCATCGTGGTCAGGCCGATGCCGCGCCCGTCTTCGCCCATCGCGGGCGGACGCGTGCCGTCGTCATGCACGACAAGCCGATAGAATCCCGGATGCTCCACCACCGAAACCTCTACCGTGCCGGCGTTGCTATGACGCACCGCGTTGGAAAGCGCCTCGCGCACAATGGCGATGAAGCCGTAGCCGACCTCCGCAGGCACGTGGTCCGCCCGAAACTCAACGCGAACCGGCAGCGCGCACGCCTCGGCCGCAGCGCGCACCTGCGTTTCCAGGTCGAACGCGTCGTCGTGCAGGTCATGGACGCTCGCACGCACGGTGCCCATGGCCTCGTGCAGCGTCTCGCCCACCTGGGCAAGCTCCGAGCGCACGCGCTCGTCGTCTCGATGGACCACCTGCAGCGCCTCGGTTTGCATGATGGCGCGCGTCAGAAGATGACCCACGTTGTCGTGTATCTCGCGAGCGATGCGGCCGCGCTCGGCCAGCGTGGCCAAACGGACCTCGAGGTCTTGCCGCTCGCGCAGCTGGGCGTTTTTCTCCTCGAGCGCCAACGTCCCTTCCCGCAGGTCATCGCGCAAATGACGGGCCTCTTCCTTCTCGCGCAAGCTGACGGCGGTGCGACGTGCGAGCGCGTAGGCGAGCACGCATCCGAACAGCATGACAACGGCCGCAAGCGACTCCATGCGCAGAACGCACACGAACGCGGGAAGCAGCCATCCAAACCGAAGAACCCGGCAGGAGCCGCGCGCCAGATCGTACACCGCAAGCGGCAGAAACGTGCCGAGCACCGGATCGACCAGGCACGCGAGCGCATAAGAGCACGGCAGCCACCGCGCCCAACGACGCGGAAGCACCTCTGCAAGCGCCGAGAACAGCACTGCGATCAGCATCGCGGCCACGTACGCACCGTTCCACGCGACAACGGCGACGCCCAACGCCGTGCAGGCAAGCACGGCAACCTTGTCGACGATTCTCTCCATGCGCCCATGGTAGCAGGTCAACGCAAGCTTTGCGGAAAAGGCATGGGCGCGCCGACGCTTTCGTGACAGATGTCATGGCCTTGCGGCCAAGGGGATGACCGCGCTCACTGGCGAACTCCGGTCAAACGGGCGATTATGGTGACAACGCTTGCGGGCTTGCGGAAAAACGCGCCGCGAAGCGTCCGAGAAAGGAACCCCATGGACATCATAGCCGTCGACAACCTGGTCAAACGCTACGGCAGCGCCATCGCGCTCGACCATTTCAGCCTGCATATCGCACCCGGCGAGATATTCGGGCTGCTCGGTCCGAACGGATCGGGCAAAACCACCGCCATCAACTGCATCTTGCAGCTGCTCACCTTCGACAAGGGAACCATCAACCTGTTCGGAGAGCCCATGGCGCCGACGCGCTACGACCTGAAGCGGCGCATCGGCGTGGTTCCGCAAAACGTTGCGGTGTTCGAGGAGATGACGGTGCGCGAGAACATCGACTACTTCTGCTCGCTGTACGTGTCCGACCGGCTGCGCCGGCGCGCGCTCGTAGACGAAGCGATCGCGTTCGTGGGCCTGGAGGAGTTCGTCAAGCACCGCCCCCGCAAGCTGTCGGGCGGCCTTTTGCGACGCCTGAACATCGCCTGCGGCATCGCGCACAAGCCCGAGCTCATCTTCTTCGACGAACCCACCGTAGCCGTGGACCCGCAAAGCCGCAACTCCATTCTGGAAGGCATCAAGCGCCTGAACGCCGAAGGCTCCACCGTGGTGTACACGAGCCACTACATGGAAGAGGTGGAGGATATATGCAGCCGCATCATGATCATGGATCGCGGCCGCACGATAGCCGCGGGAACGAACGACGAGCTCAAAGCCATGATAAGAACCGGAGAACGCATCCGCATCGAGCTGGACGAAGCTCCCGAAGCGCTTGTGGCCGACGTGCGGGAGCTGCCGCACGTACTGCGCGCATCGTTCGACGGCGAGGCGCTGGAAGCCGTTTGCGACAACGGCACGCACAACGTGGCCGACGTGCTGGACGTGCTGAAATCCCACGGCGCGGCCCCCGGTCGCATTTGGGCGGAACCGCCCACCCTCAACGATGTGTTCCTGGAGATCACCGGGACCGAACTGCGGGATTCCTAGGAGAGGCCATGTGGACCACGTTCAAATACACCGCGAAGATGCTCACGCGAACACCGTCGTTGTTCGTCTGGGCCTTCGCCTTCCCCATTTTGCTTTCGACGCTGTTCATGTTCATGTTCTCAGGGCTTGACGCACAGGAGTCGATCAGTCCCGTGCCGAGCGTCGTGGTTGCGGACGCCGCGTATGAAGGCTCTGCGTTTGCGCAGATGATCGACCAGCTGAGCACCGGCAACGACCGACTGCTGGACGTTCGGCAGGTGGCAAGCGAGGACGCTGCGCGCGACTTGGTCCGAAGCGGCGAGGTGGCCGGAGGGTTCTCCGTCGACGACGAGGGCAATCCCGTGCTCATCGCGGCAGCGGGAACGCAAAGCCTTAACAGCAGCCTGAGCCGCATCAATGCCACCATCCTGCAGACCATCGCCGATTCCTACGCGCAGAACGCGGAGCTTTTGACGCAGATCGCCCGCACCAACCCGCTTGCGCTGGCCGACGCCGACGCCGTGCGGCAGGCCCTCGACACCCCGGCGGCAACCGAACAGGTATCGCTCACGCACAGCTCGCCTTCCCAAAGCGTTCGGTTCTACTACGCGCTTTTAGGCATGGCGGCCCTGTTCACCAGCCAGGTTTCCATGTTCGCCCTATGCCAGATGCAACCCAATCTCTCGATTTTGGGAGCGCGACGCACGGTAGGCGCGATCAGCCGCACGAAAGCGCTGGCAGCCACGTTGGCGGCAAGCTGGTCGCTGGCCCTTGCATGCCTTTTGGCAGCGTTCGCCTACATTCGCTTCGTCGTAGGGGTGGACTTCGGAGGAAGAGAAGGGCTGTGCATGGTGGGACTGGCGGCCGCCGCGCTGCTGGCCACGGCGCTCGGCACCCTTATCGGCGCGCTGCCGAAAATGAGCCTTCCCGCGAAATCGGGCATCCTGACGGGCGCGACTTGCTTCCTGTCGCTGTTCGCGGGCCTGTACGGCGAACCGTGCATGCAGCTTGCCGACAGCATCGCCCGCGCATTTCCGATAACCGCCACGTTGAACCCCGCAAAGCTAACGACCGATCTGTTCTACAGCCTGTACTACTACGACGCGCTGGGGCCGTTCTTCGAGAAGATGCTCGTTCTGCTTGCATTCGGCGCGGTCCTGTTCGCTCTGTCCGCTCTTTTCATTAGGAGGCAACGCTATGAGCATCTTTAAGGCAGCCCTTCGCGTTGCACTCAGCCACCCTGTGTACCTGCTGGTGTACGCCGTATGGCTGAGTGCCATGGGCGTGTTCGTCACCAGCGGCGTTGCCGCGGACACCGGTCAAGACGAATTCGAAAGCTACACGGCCAATATCGCCGTGATCGACCGGGACGGGTCGGACCTGTCGCGCGGCCTGGAAGATCACCTTGCCGAACGGGCGACGCTGGTCGAAGTGGAGGACAACACGCTCGCTTTGCAAGACGCCGTAGCAACGGGCCTGGTCGAATGCTTGTTCATTGTTCCCGACGGCTTCGGGGAAGCGTACGTGAACGCAGCCAGGACGGGCGGAGACGCACCTGTTGTGGAATCGGTTTACAGCTACCAGTCGATGTCAGGATCGCTGTTCGATCAAGATGTCAATCGGTACCTTTCCCTGGTGGCCGCCGCTGCCGCTCTTGACGAAGCAGCCGAAGCAGACAGCTTGGTGAAGCAGGCGAACGAGGCGGCCGCGCATACGGCGAGCGTGGACGCCGTCACCTCGGCAGACGCCGCAGCCCCTACCGATCAGCTGGCGTTCTACCTGCAATGGAGCACGTACACGCTCACGGTGGCCATCATCGTATGCGTAAGCCTGCTTATGAACTCGTTCAACCGCACCGACGTATCCCGGCGCAACGTCTCGTCGCCGGTTAGCCCGCTTTCGTACGGGCTGCAGATGACCTTGGGCTGCCTGTCCGTAACTTTGATGATAGGAGGGTTCAGCATCGGCTTGGGCATCGCGGTGTTCGGATCGTCGCTAGGAAGCGTGCCGCCCGCTGGAATAGCCTTGATGCTGGGCGCTTCGCTGGCGTTCTCGCTTGTTCCGTTGGGCATCGGGTTCTTGCTCGGACAGATAGGAACGAGCGAGCCCATCGCAAACGCAGCGGGCAACGTGCTGGGCTTGCTCATGGCGTTTTTGGGCGGTGCATGGGTCAGCCTGGATTTGCTCGCCCCCGAAGTGCAAGTGGCCGCGTACTTCACGCCTGCGTCCTGGTTCAACGACGCCGTGAGCCGAGCGCTTCGCCTTGACGCCGTGTCCTGGGATGCGATCAGCCCCATTCTGGGCGATATCGGTATCGTGCTGCTGTTCGCCTCCGTTTTGATCGCGTCCGGCCTGGTTGCCGGAAAGCTGCGAGCGTCAAGCTCGAGGGCCGGCGGCAACGCGGCGGCCGCGCGAGCGTAAGGGAAGCCGCCGGGGGGCCGACGCAGCACCGTCGGCCCCCTCTAAAAAGCAACCCCGCAGGAGCCCCTCTACCACACGGCCTCTACGACACGGCTACGCCGTCGTAGAGGGGAATGCGCCAGTTGAGGTACGCAATCGTGTTGCACGTGAGCACCACGGTGCGCGCAGGCAGCCCTTCGGCTGCGGCCGTAGCGTAGGCGCCCGGCTCGCACGACGCTTCGCGCAGGCGATCGCGATCTTCGAACCACACGGAAGGCCCGCGGTCGAACGTGATCCGATCGCCGTAGAAAAGCGTTTCGCCCGGCGGCAGAAGCGCGTCCCGATCAAGCAGCGAGCCTGCATCTTTATCGGCGTAGAGCGTGCGGTCGGCGAACAGCGCCGTACTGCGATCGGTTTGCGCATAGCTCACGGAAACCTTGTTGCGGCCGTACAAGCGAAGGCCTTCGCTTGGCAGCGGGGATCCTTCCGCGTAGCGCTTCGTGCACGAAGCGTCCACGAACCACCCCTCGAACCCCGCGCAATCCTGCTTGACGGCCGCTGCGGCAGCCTCTGTGCTCGTTCGGTACGCCACTCCCGCGGGCAGCAGGTCCCCGAACCCCGAAAGAACCTGTCCATCCGCATAGTACGTCACCTCGGCGAGCACTTGCCAACGCGCGTAGCACGTCGTATCGGCCGCTATCGAAATCGACGCGCCGGCACTGCCCACGAAGTCGCCTCCCGACGCAGCCGAGTACCAGCCTTCGAACACGTGCCCGGGCTTTTCCCCGGGATCAGGAAGAACAACGGCGCCGGGACGCCATTGGGCGTACAGCGTTGCCTTTCCCTTCGTGGATCGCATGTTCTTGACCAGGGAGCCGTCGCCGTAGGACTCGCCCGAGCCGTCAGGACGCGCGTTCCACGACGCCCACGGCCAAACGCATGCCAGCGAGGCGACGCCCATCGACCCGCCTTGCGCGTCGCACGTCAACCGGTACGAGCGCTCGTACCCGTTCATCGTCAAGGCTTTGGGAGCGTCGTACACGTGCACGGAATCGCTCGTCGATCCCCCGGTCGCGCCGTTTCCTTCGTACGAGACAACGTAGGATACAGGCTTCCACTGGGCATACAGCGTGATGGTGTTCGAACCGCTCGGCGAAGGACGCCCCGCGCTCGGATCGCGCCAGAAGTCAGAGGGCCCGTTGTTCCATCCGTGCGGCACAAGGCTTTCCACCTGAAGGTTCCAATCCTGATAGCCAATCTTCTGACCAGGACGAACGTTCACAGGGCCCTGTCTTTCGGTCGACCATCCCTCGAACGTATACCCCACGCGAACGGGCAGCTTCGAAGACACCGCGCCAACGCTGCCGATGTACTTGTACTGGGAGCCGGGCGCGCCCGAGCCGCCGTTCGCATCGTAGCGGATGCTGACGCGCGGCCAGAAGTCGACGCTGCCGTAATTGCGCAGGCCCGTCCCCTCGGTATCGCCCACCCCGGCAATCGTGCTGTGAATGTAGATATGGTTGTGCATGAGCTCGTCCAGGCCGCCGTGGCTCGAAAGGACGGTGCCGCCCCATCCGTACCCGTACGTAGCGATGCAGCCGAACCCCGTGCCGTTCTTGCTGCCGGTCAAATCCCCGGTGCCCATGTTCGCGCCGCCCCTAGACCAGCTTCCGTTGCCCGCCGTGTACCAGACAAGGTCGTCCTGCCCGCCGGCGTCTCCCCAAATCGCGAACTGGTAGGCCACCACGTAAGCGTTCGTCCCGCCCGGAAGCTCCCAGTTCGGCATGCCCGGTCTGGGGCCGTTCGGATCCGAGCCGATCAGCTCAAGATAGCCCGAAGGGCTCGCGGATATCCAAGCACGATTGTAGATGCTGGTCGTGTCGGAATGCAGGTACTCGTATCCGAACGCCTCGCGCGGGAGGCACGCTGCGAACCCAACCGCCAGCAAAAGCACCGAGAGCAGCAGCGAAACGGCTTTCGCGTAAACTCTGCGCATACCCTACCCCCTTCCTTCGTCGCGCTTCGCTCTTGCCTGCGCAAGCGCTTTTTCGGCATCGTTTTGATCGCGAAAGCTCGACCTTGCGATTTCGGACAGATCTTGATCGGGCAACGCGGCTGATTCGATATCCCGGTAAGCAACGGCCGCCCGAGCAGGCGAACCCGACTCACCGAATCGGATCGGGACCGGATCCCCCGCAGCGCGCATCGACCCGTCCTCCACCATAATCACGGGCAGTTGCAGCGACAGCTCGTAAAATCCTTCGGGAACGTCGACGACGCACGTGCCCGGCCCTTCGAACAGCATCTGCTTGTCGATTTTTTCGCCGTCGACCGAGAACCCCGAGACGAAAGCCCCTAAAGCAACGTTGCCGATCGACCATCCTTCGCAGGAAACCGTCGCCTCGAGACACCGAAGAGGAGCGGGCGCTTCGGCTTGCCCCTCGCGTTCGAAGCCGGCCGCAAACCCACCGAGCGCAAAGGCGGCCCAGGCCGCAACCGCAGCCCCGAGCACGGCGGTGGCAATCGGGACGGGCCTTCGCGAAGCCGACTTGATCGCACGTCGAACCCTGCTCGCAAACGAACGCGACCCGCATTTCCCATACTGCATACCCGTCCTCCCTACGCCATCGTGTCGTTCAAGAACTCCAGCAAGCTGACCACGGTTGGCACCACCACCAACGCAACCGTCGGCGGCAGAAAGCACATCGACAGCACGATGTCGAGCTTCGTCGGCATCGTGCGAATGCGCTCGAGCACGTCAGCCTGCGCCGTTTCACGCGCCACGGCCGCCTGGGACGCAAGCCCTTCGGCAATGGACGACCCTTGGGTGATGGCCTGCGTCACGTGCGCCGCGAACGCGGATACGTCTTGGCTGCGGCAACGCGCTGCAAGATGCTCAAGTGCAGCCTCGCGCGAGTGACCCAGAAAGTTCACCTCCTGGTCAACAATGAAAAGTTCCTCGGAAATAGGCCCGCTCAGGCTTTCCGCAACCTCCCTGAAGCACTGCTCGACCGGGGATCCGGCGGCAAGCGCCACGCTCAAAAGCTCCATGGCTTCGGGCAGGGCGGCCTCGATGTCACGACGCCGACTTTTTTCCTTGCTTGAAACGATCAGAGCGGGGAGCATCCATCCCGCAACAACCCCTATGCAAAAGGCAAGCATCCGCACGGCAGCGTGCGCACCGGGTGCAAACGCTGCCGCAAGCGTCGCCAAAAGACCCGCCGCAACAGCACAGACAACGCGCAGGCTACGCCAGGTTTCCGGTTCAAGGCGAACGCCCGCCCGCGCCAAACGATCGCGACGCGCGTCGACATCCGTGCGGGCAACCGGAGCCAAGCGGTCAAGGCCGCAGGACAAAGCGGACAGCGCCTCGCGCGCGCAGCGACGTAAAGCTCCTTCGGCGCGGGCAGGTTCAACCGCGCGCACGCGTCGCGCCGGCACGGCGAAGCCGCGCGGTTGCGGCGCGCATGAACGAACCAAGATCTCGTACGATGCAAGCCCGAGCAACGCCCCCAACATAAGCAGCGATCCCATAACCACAACGTCCAACACGATCGCCCCCTTTCAAACGAATGAGAATCCCAAAATTCGCCCTCGGACCCATCACCGACCACTATTCGATACGCTCGTTATGCGCTGGCACGCCAGCAAGCCGCCGACCTCGCACAACGCAGCCACCCCCGCCACCGCCCACCCGAGCGGCTCCTCTGCGTAAAAGCGCGCGAAATCAGGATTAGCGACGAACATGAGCAGAAAGATGGCCGGCATGGCCGCCGCAACGAACCACTTCGCCAACCGCGTGCCCGCGAGCTCCGTACGCAGTTCGCGGCTCATCTTCAAGCGCACGTTCGCGTGCGCAGCGATCATGTCGAGTACAGGAGCGATCGCCCCTCCGAAACGCTGCTGCACGCGAACGGCAGCGGCCAACGCCTGCACGTCAGGGCTGGCCGTCCTGCGAGCCATCTCCTCAAGCGACACGCTCAACGACGTCCCGTATGCAGCGTCGGCAAGCACGCGGGCAAGTTCCTCGCGAAGCGGGTCGTCCACATGCGCCGCAACCGCACGTATCGCGCGCTCAAGCGTTAGCGAGCTGCGAACACCGCCCGCAATCTGAGGCAAGGCCCGACAGAATTGCCTGTCCAGAAGCGCGCTCCTGCGTGCTCGCAGCACGCCCACCCGCAGCCAAACCGCGGCGGCCGCCGCACCGCCCGCGAAAAAGCCAACGGGACAGCTTCCCGAAAGCGCCGCCGCCAAGCACCCTGCAAGGAACACCGCGCACAGAGCCTGCGCAACCCACATCGAGGGAACGGTTTCGATACCCGCCTCGTGCAGCATCGTCGCAAGCGGGCTGCGCGAAACCTTTGCGCGTGCAGCCGCAGCAGCCTTCCCGGCTGCGTACAGCTCGGTTTCGCCCAAGCTGCGCGATCGCAGCTCGGCGCGTTCCCGTCGATACGAAGAGAACGCGATCAACGACAATGCAGAGCAAGCGCATAGCAAAACCGCCGGTAGTGCGAGACCAATCATGAAAGCCCCCTGTCACGCCGAGAAGAACCACGCAGGGTCGTACCACGCCCCCGCCGTTCGCATACGCTCCTTGATGCGCTGCGGCTGCACGCCCCGCGCACGCCATGCCCCCGCAATCGCGCCCGCCGCATCAACGCCTTCCACCTCGAACGAGAACAGCTCGGAACGCGGTATCACCGAGCTTCCCTCGGGCAAAGAATCCACTGCGACGATGCTTGTCACCTTCCTCCTGCCGTCGCGCAAGCGCTCGACATGCACGATCAAGCCGCCTTGCAAAGATTCGGCGATCTGCTGAACGATGACCTCGCGGCTCAAATCCCCGTCGGCGTACCCGACCATGGTTCGCAAGCGGCTGATAGCGTTCGCCGGGTCGTTCGCATGCACGGTGGTCATGGACCCGGGATGGTCCGTCTGCATGGCCTGCAGCATGTCGTACGCCTCGGCCCCGCGGCATTCGCCGATGACGATGCGATCGGGACGGCGTCGCAAAGCAAGCGTCACCAAATCACGCATGCTCACCGCGCCCTCGCCCTCTGCGTTC
>NZ_DBFOSR010000017.1:0-11714 GCF_048427265.1 Paraeggerthella sp. | reverse complement strand
TTCGACCGAAACCATTTCAAGCATGAGCATCCTCCCTACCAGGCGAGTCGAGCTTGCACGCGCAACCCCTCGCGCACAAGCTCGGCGCAACCGCTTATTCACTAACGCATATTATAGCGCTTAGAGGATATAGAAAAGCGGCGCGATTCCGGTTCGATGACCAATCTTTAAGCAATTGCAATCGACAGTCCGACCCCTACTCGACATGCGCGCACGACAAAGGCCGCCCCGAAGGACGGCCCCTTGCAACCACAACGGCGTCTTCAATCATCCGGTCAACGCCGATGGACCATCTGTTTTTATCCGTCAGCGCAAACGTCGCCGCTTCGCACGAATCCCTGCTCGTATCGGTGGCGGCATACGCTCCCGCCCCTATCGCAAACAGCAAAATGCTCACGATCATCGACAAAAAAAGAATTAATTGGAACGAATCCACCGTAGCTATGCACCCTTGAAAACGCATCTACGAACACGTTGCAAACTACCTGATGCACCAGAGTGCCCATTCGGCTCGGCCGTCTATCGCACAAGAATGCAAAACCTATCATGATCAGGGATGTTGCAAGAGAAGCCTGTCCCATGGCGATGCCGAACGTTCGGGACACGCTCTGCCGCAACACGACAAGCGCGACATTTCCGAAACCCGCTTCGATGGCAAGCGCGATGCCATACGCCGAAATGACAGATCCCGCCACCAAAAGCACAAGGCGCCTGGCCAGGTAAGGCCCGTCGCCAAAAAGCGCGAACCTCATCCCGTGTCTTGGCCGGGCGCCTCCCTTCAGCGAGATCGTACGCAGCTGCGGCACAGCACCGCCTGAACCAAACTTCAGTTCATACGGGTCTTCGCAAACGCAGCCAAAGCCCCCTCAAAACATTCGATCGGCGGATGCACGATGCCTGCACCCACTTGACCCACGCCCGGAACTCGATGGGCAATGCCCGTGTTGATAACCGGGAGCACGCCACTCTCCAGCACCTTCAACACATCAATACCCGTCGCCGTTCCCTTAAAATCAAGCGACGGTAACGAGAAGCCAGGATTTTCAGCCACGGTGATGTCCCCCATGCTCTCG
The DNA here is from genome assembly GCF_048427265.1 of Paraeggerthella sp. Taxonomy (NCBI): domain Bacteria; kingdom Bacillati; phylum Actinomycetota; class Coriobacteriia; order Eggerthellales; family Eggerthellaceae; genus Paraeggerthella; species Paraeggerthella sp. The sequence goes on along the minus strand of NZ_DBFOSR010000017.1, from coordinate 10,641 downwards.
GTGTAGCGTATCGCGTCGCCAACGGATCCTCCAACGAATTTAACGATGGCTGGAGACGCGCCCATGGCAAATCCGCCAATCCCCATTGTTTCGGTGATGGCGCTGTCCCCTAGATCAGGATTGGCATCCTCGGCTGAAAAACCAGGAAACAGCAAGCCCTCTACCATTTGGGCGGGCGCCGTAAACCAAGCGTTCCCCAAACCGCTTACCTTGATACCGAATTCCACACCATTGCGAGCCATGGCCGTAACCACGGTGGAATGCTCGATGCCCATCGCCGCATCGAGCGAGCACTTGCACGAAGGCATCGACAGGTTGAGAAAGTAATGCTCGTTCGCCACGATGAACCGCAGTACTCGTTGAGCCACGCCAACAGGCACGCCGCAATCCATCAACACGGGCGCCAGCTCCTTAATCAGTAGACTGGTAGCAGCCTTGTTTCGATTATGGCACTCATCGCCCATCTGCACGGCCTGCGCGATAATTGCCTTGGTGTCTATGCCGCCGAGCGCTTGGACGGCAGCGTCCATCACGGGAGCGAACTCCTTTTCTATCCAAGAAAGACGATCCAGCACCGAAGCGTCGAACGCCCCGAAACGCAGAACCTTTCCCAATCCTTCGTTGACCGTGCAATAAGCCTTCGTTCCGTATGGTTCGTTTTCTATGATATGAACAGGCATCGAAGGGGATATGATGCCTGCCATAGGCCCCACGGCATTGTGCTCATGGCATGGAGAGAACGTTATGACGCCGCTTGCCGCCAACCCGCGCGCTTCGTCCTCGGTTGCACACCGGCCTTCGTACAGGAGCGCGCCCACGATGGCGCCTTGCATAGTGCCGCACATGTCCCGCCATGCAATGGGTGGGCCGGCATGCAAGATGGTATCGTTTGTCATACCGGGAATCACATCGAGCGCGCGCGCAAGACCCACCAGTCTCGTCTGAGACGACATGATTCGGCGCACGGCTTCCTCATTCGCAGCCTGCACGGCATCGTCGTCCATCAGCTCATCGAGCACCTCGAGCAACGACGCATCCATAGCAGGAGGCTGCCATGCCAGCTGAATGACCGATTGCCCCTGCAGCTTGAGGTCTTCCGCAAAGTTGGGAGCCCCAATGTTCACAAATTTCAGAGCGGTGCCGAACAGATCATTGATTGCGTTCATGGTGTCACCTTCCGTTTACAGTACTTCGGCGGCCAGGAGCGATGCAGCCTTATTGCTGTCAGCGACCAATACGCCTTCTTGCTCGAGCAGCGCGCATTGGGCTGCCAGGTCCTGCTTGTCAGAGGCGGTTCCGCATACGTAACCGATGAAGAGCAGCTCGCGCCCTTGCGCCGCAGCAACCGCACGTGCCTCGCGAATAGCAGAAATGGTTTTGCCCACCGGATCTTCGTGCGAACCGAACCCCAGCTCGAAATCCAGAAGAATGACGCCCACGCTTGGATCGTGCGCTTGCTCGACGATCTTGTCGTTGCGCAGCGAAGGCTCGATCATGGGATGAGGCCGCCCGTTCGTGAACTCGTCATCGCCCATGTCCAGCAGCACGTTGCCCACGCACCCATCCGACCCATGCATCTCCTCGCCGGGCCGATGGGATACGTTGCTTTTCAGCGAGCCCAGGCGCGAGCGCAAGATAGACACGGACTCGGCGCACAAAGTGCCGCCGCAAAAGAAACCTCGAGCGAATTTCTGGTCGGGCAGGAAGCGCCCTTCCACGCGCGAGGCCATCGCATTCGCCCACGCATCCGGTTCACCAAAATCTTCTCTGGAAGCAACGTTTCCGTTGGCCAGCGCCACCGCCAAGACGGCTGTGTCGTACAAGTTGTCGCACAAATGGATATGCGGTGCGACGGCAAGACCCGTGTCGCCCTCGAGAAAGCATGCAACCACCGGACAATCCACCGTCTCCAGCAGATCAAGGATCTTCAACATCACAGTTTTCGCGGGAGGCTTCGATACGAGCACGATCACCTTCGTATCGCCATCTGTATCAAGCGCCTTGATGCCCTCGAGCATCATGATGCCGCCTACGGCTTCACTCAAGTCGCGCCCACCAGTGCCGACAGCTTGAGAAACGCCGCCTCCCATGCGATCGATCTGCACCATGACCTCCTGCAACCCCGTGCCCGACGCAGCAACAAGACCGATCGACCCGCGACGGACGCTGTTAGAGAAGCATAGGCCCACACCATTGAGGGCCGCCGTTCCGCAATCGGGACCCATAACAAGCAGTCCGCGAGCGGCTGCGTACTTTTTCAAGCGAAGTTCATCTTCAACAGGCACGTTGTCGCTGAACATCATGACATGGAGCCCCTGCCGCAACGCCAGCATGGCCTCTCGAGCCGCATACCGACCCGGGACCGATATGACGGCGATGTCACCCATGCCCTTTGCAGCCACTTGGCGCACCGTTCGATACTCCTCGACCTGCTCTTGCTTGGAAGCATCGTTTTTTCTGTTTAGCTTCTCGCGCACCGACGCAACGGCCTGCTCGCACTCCTCTTCAGTTTCGGCCATCACGGCAATGATGAAATCATTCGAACCGGCAGCCCGGACTTCCTCGGTGGCAAGCCCAACGTTCTCGAGTATCTCCTTGTTCAGCTCGGTAGCCATGGCTACAACAGCTTGTTCCACCCTGCCTTGTCCCTTGATCTCACTGCCAATGGACATCAGGGTCACCGAATCGAAGTACGAATTCTTCTGAACGATTGTTACGCAATGCATTATCGCGTCCTTTCCTCAGTTTTAATGGTTGGATACAAACTCCCAGAGCGCGCTTGCGGCTCCGGAGGCAAAATCGGCTCCAGATGTATGGCCGATTGCAAGAAGCTCGGAAAGAGCTGGACGCATATCCTGCGCATCCCGGAGCAAGGCGTTCACCAAGCGCAAGTGAGGCAAAGCAGAGCGAAAGGCGCATTCGCATATGAGCATCTGGCGGCTTACCGCCGTCGTAGCCTGCAGCACTCCCGGCTCCAGCAAATCCTTTACGATACGTGCGCGAACGGCCGCAGCATCGGGATGATCGATACTGCCAAGCATGCACAAGAATCCATCGATATAATCATCGCCCGAAGGAGTCAAGCCGATACCCGCTCCCACCAATCCTCGAACGGCCCCACCAACGGCGTCTCCTTGCATCGCCGTGCGCAGCAGGCGCATCGCCCGCCATTCGACACAGGCGGTCATCGGGTCCATCTGCCTGCTCTCCTTGAATCGACGGATGCGGTACCCTGCAAGACAGCCGCAATCGAAATCCCAAGAAACCAGATGCTCATCGAATGCACTTAGACCCGCAATCGCCTTTTCGCTGCTCCAAGGAAGAGCCGAACATCGCACGTCCGAAATCTCGCATGCCGAAAAACCAACCCGCAGCGAAGGAGCAAGCACAAGGTCGCCCCGCTCCCATACCGCCGTACATCCAGCAACAATCGGATGCGAGCGGAACGAGAATCCATCTTCCACTGTTGCAGTGCACGGAGCCGCATAGCTGCGATGGGAAACCAGAGAGTACACGCTGGACCCAAGCAGGAAGTTCACCGCATGGTCGAACACCTGCATCGTTTCAAGAGGCGTTCGGCTTTCCATGGCCTTTCGAAACTCCTCGTCGCACGCATGCGCTTGCAGCGTGAGCATGAACGCCCCCAACCGTACCCTTATGCGAAGAAGAACGAAACCGCGATCAGCAGGACAAGCATGCCAACCATGTACTTCATGTTGTTCTTCACGATATCCATTATGCTCTTGTCAAATCCATTCGAAAGCGCAACGACATTGATCTGAACAGGGCTGATTTGGGTTCCCAAGCCGGTAGCCAACGCAATAAGGCCCATGGCGATAGGAGAAAACCCCATAAGCGCCATGGTAGGCAGAATCAGCGTGAGCACACCGGCGCAATACGCGCCCGAAGGTATGGCGATCAAGAAACCGATGATCATAGCCACCGGAAGCATAATGAACGTCGGCACCGCGCTCGCAATAGAAGCAATATTGGAAAATGCGCCAATCTGCTCCATAAGGTTGATGAATCCCAAGAAGATGCCTACCGAGAACATGGTCGTCAGAATGAACTGAGATCCGTCGATAAGCGCATTGCAGGTTCCCTCGATGTCGAGCGGCGTGCACATGACGATGAGAATGCAGACGACGCATACGGTGACGGCGGGAACGATAACATGCGAGCCCACCAAGCCGTTGACCCAACCGCCAAGAACCACCATAAGCAGCAACACGATAACGGGAATGGATTGCACGAACAGCTTCGCATTGCTGACGGATTCCTCCACAACCCCCTCAGATGCCTTAGCCGCGCGATCGGCCACCATGGTGCCGCGACGGTACACCCCATAGAAGGCAAGGGCGGCTGCCAGCAACACCAACACGATAGTGAACGGCGTCATGATATTGGCGAACTCGACTACATCAATCCCAATATTCTCAGCCGTGACCACGCCCTGCGCGCCCGCAGGGGAGGTGATGAAGCACACGGCGCCCGCAATAGCCATGCCCGCAACCACTTCAGGGACCGCGCCGATGGCGGCAAACACCAGAGGTGCGATAACCATGGTATTCCCTGCAGACAAACCGGCCATGTACGTAGCGCAAGCCTGCACGACAACCAACACGGCGGCGAGCACGGCAAACTTACCCTTTAGCAGTTTTTCGCAGAGATTGACCAGCGATTTAAAGCAACCGCCTTTGCCGGCCATAGCCGCTGCCGCAGCGTACAGAATGGGCGCGACATTGCCGAACATGGTTCCCAAACCCTTGGTCATGGCACCGCCCAAATCGCCGAAGGAAATCCCGCCGATTATCATAGCGGCGAAGCCCCCGACAAGGCCCGCGAACAGCATGTGCTTTTTCATGACCAGAAGCACGATGATGACAGCGAGCGGAACAAGACTCAAGACAAATTGCATCTTCCCATCCTCTCTCTGGAATGGTTATGAGGTGCAGACTTCGGTTTTAGAAGGAGCCCCATGCCCATCTGATCGGGGCATGGGGCATTCGACTATCGTTCAACGATGACGGCAATCGGGCCGCCGCCGTCCGGACCCTGATGCTCGGCACCGCCCGATACGTAGATCATCGGATCCCCTACAGCAGCAGCTATCACACCGCCTACGGCACCGCGCGCATGACGCGTATGGTTTATATCGGAATCAGTATGCATAGTATTGCGACGACCGCGAACATAACCTGTCGAGTCGGCCTCTGCCTTCGCAAGCGCATTGACGATCTTTGCCTTCTGCTGCGCCGTAGGCAGCCCATCGAGCTCCATGCCGGCATTCTCGATGGCCTCCAACACAGCCTCGAGGTCAATGGCGTCCTTCATGACGCTGTGCCCAATGGTATAGGCGCTATCGTATTCGACAGAATTGCCCATCAAGATGATTTCGCAATTCAGCAGTTCAACACCAGCCGACGTCGATGCCACTTTCGAGTACAGCGACCAATCGCTGCAAATGGCATCGCCGGTGACGGACCCCTCGGCAGCCTCCCCAAGCGCAAGCGCGACGCCCAATGCAGAAGCTCCGCGGTTGTATCCCATAGATTCGTATGTGTCATGAACTACAACATCATGACCACGTTCCTGCGCATCAAGAATCCGCTCAGACGTAAGCAACGGACATTTTATCTGCACAAAATGCACGTCTTCTGCAGACGTGATGCCAGCCTGCTCCATAAGCTCCAGCGTCACGCGCTTGCATTCCTCCACCACCGCCATGGTTCCCTGCTCTTCAGGTAGAAACTCTCGAGTGAAGCCAGAGCTTGCGGCCAGCGTCTTTGCAGACGTAGGCTCGCCCTCCGCCTCGATACGGCAGAATACGGAAGCATGAGGAGCTAACACGCCTTCAGTGCCACCGGACATCACGAAAGCGACCTTCTTCGCAATATCCTCTTCAGACCAGCCGGTTTCCTTAGCAATGAGCAATTTGAACGCGATGGTCGAAAGACCTCGCGTGAAGTCGTTCACGCAACCGTTGCCTTCGGTTTTACCGAGCACGGCAATAATCGTTTTCGGATCCACGACGCCTTCGTCTATAAGGCTCTTCAAGCCACGTGTGTCATCAGGACTGGACATTTCGATCTTGTGAACATCGATCTTTTTCATACAGCATCCTCCTGGTTGAAGTGACTGGGCAGAACCATTGGCCAATGGGCTTATCCCTATGCACCCATTGTATGGACGCGATTTTTACCTGTCATTGTCGTTCGTCACCAAAGGATCGCGATGATCATTGTCAATTCGAACCAACACCTATGAAAGGACCGGCTATACGGAACTACTCCATATCCTCAAGCGCACGAAGCCACACCCAACAATCGTGAGCGACCACCACTTCCGCAAAATCGCGGCCAGGCTTCAACCCAACCCCCAACTGCTCGATCTTGCTCACGCGATACCGTACGGTGTTGTAATGAATGAACGATCGCTCTGCCACGCGTTTGTAGTTCAGGTCCCCTTCTATCAGAAGTCCGAGCGTCTCCATGAGATCGGTGCCGTTTTTATGATCGTAATCAATAAGCACCCCTATCTTGTCGCGAACAAACTGCTTCAGCGTGTCAACGTTGCTTACGTTTTCGATAATAGAGAACACCCGATGCTTGGAGTACGTGTCGACGAATGACTGCTTGTTCAGAGCCCCTCCCGTTTTAAGCACGCTCATAGCCTGCGCGTACGCCATATCGAGCGCCTGAATATGGTCGCATGAGTCTGATATTCCCACTCCTATCTTCACGCTTTTGGCACGAGCCAACGCAATAAGATCGGGCATGATGCTCCGGAACAAAGCCACTAATCGATCCTCGTCGGCAACGCCTCCCAGCACCACGATGGCGTCATTGAAATACACCAGGTACACCCGCTGGATCAAACGATCCCCCAGCTTAGCGTACCATTCATCGAAAAGACCGGTGTTGATCGCCCTGTCATAGAACTCCTTGCGGGCAATTTCATCCTCCGTGAATGCCTTCAAGCAAATGACCGGCTGCGGGAACACAAGGGACATGCCGAACGCCTTCGTCTTATTCTCGATCTCGATAGGTGACTTCACTTTGCCCTGCAACAGGTCTCGAATGAACACATCGCGAAAGTTCTTCTGATTCTTAAACACCGCATCCGTTTTAAGAAACAGCGCTGCAAGCAAAATAGCAGACTGCTCCACAGCTATATCGATGCTGATGCGGTCATTCGAATCGGCTGGATAGCCTAAAACGTAAACATACCCGAATCGATGCTTGCCGGCGACAATAGGATACAAGCTGTGGTCGATCAATAATTTGCGTCTGCGCTCCAGCATACTCCGAGGATCAACCCGATCGGCAAGCGCGCCCTCTTCGAAAAGCTGGCCGGCAGCCGACGCGGCGCACATGATCTTCATGTCCTTGTCCAGCACGCAAACATCCCTTTCCACAAGCACGCCCAAGCACTCTACGAGCGCCTGCACATCCGAATCGTTCAGTAAAAGCTCAGCCAGCACATTGTGCACATGGCTGCGGAATTGAAGCTGCGCGATGTATTCGTTCAACGATAGGGAGAGTATCTGGTTGGCCATGTTTGAAAGATTGGCGTCAGGCGGCAGTTCGAGCACGGGGACTCCCAGCTCATCAGCCTGCTGGAGCATACGTTCCGGTATTTTCCCAATATAGCGCAAGGGCTTTATACACACGCCGGCCACGCCGCACTCGTATACCCGGGCTATGAAGTCATCCATGCGCTCGGCATCGTCGGCAATGGGAAACAGCGTGGTCAGCAGAAGCGTATCCCGTTCCAAATAAGGGAACACGTCGGGAACCTCCATAAGGGATGCCCCTACAACGGTGTTCGACAAGCCGCTTTCCCCTGCGACAACCTTAGCGCCCTCGAAACTTTCAAGACCAAACATATCCCTGACTGTTTTGTGCATGAAGCCCCCTTTGCCATCGCACACGGAAGCGCACTATTTATCCTAGTGGAAAGACATGATTTTCTGCTGCCAAATTACCATCGGGGTCTTTGGCAACAACTGACAAAGACCCCGATGCATCAATTCTGTAAGATTGTCTACACAAGGACGCGCATCCTCCTCGCCAGCATTGTTCAGCCGCTCGCCATGCTCGGACGCATGGTCGAAAGGAGGGAATGCCCCATGTCCTCCAACTCTGCCAACAAGCTCGTATATGGCCCGGACGATACGCCTCGGACAAAGCGCGACGCCATACTGTATTCGGCTCAATGGATTATGATCATGTTCTATCCCGTGGTCTGGGGGTACTCCATCGTTGGGAAAGGCCTTGGGTTCGAAGGGCAGGATCTCTGCCTATACATGACGCGGGTAGTGTTCGTCATCGGTGCATCAACCTTGCTGCAAGCCCTCTTTGGGCATCGACTTGCCATGATTTCGGGTCCCAACATCATCCCCTCGCTGGCCATTGTGGCCGCCTGTTCCGTCGGAGGGGCAGATTACGCCCTGGAGTCTTTCAACGCCTTCATCATAGCGGGCATCATCGTAGCCATTTTGAGTGCGCTTGGCATCATGGATAAGATCGGCAGCGTATGGACCCCGCTTGTTTCAGGAGCCATGATACTCATGGTGGGCCTCTCCACCAGCACCACCGGCGTCAGCTTGGTGGCATCGGACGGGTTTTCGATGCCCTTCGCTCTGGGCATCGGGCTGGCGTTGTTCTGCGGATGGCTGTCCATCAAAGGACGCGGCCTGATTGCCACCGTCCCCGTGCTCATAACCATCGTTATAGGCTACCTTGCGTTTATAGCCTTGGGTAAATTTGACTGGGGTCTCGTAGCTTCCATGCCGGTTTTCACCATTCCCCAACTGTTCCCTTACGGCATATCGCTTCCGCCGATCGATCTCATCGTCACCATGACCGTAGTGACGATATTCGCATCGGCGAACGCGTACGGCAACGTTGAAGGGTATTCGGAAATCGTCGACGCAAAACAAACCGAACGAGAACACCGACGCACGTTCACGATATTCGGCTTGATCGAGCATTGCCTAACAGGCACCTTGGGAGCCCCGCCGACCGCACCATACGGAGAGAACTTAGGATTCGTGCTGCTAACCCGCGTAGCCTCCAGGTTCTTCTTGATATGTGCAAGCATCGCATGCATTGTCATGAGTTTTTTCGGCACCATCGGAGGAGTGATGGCCGCCATGCCCGAATCTGTAGCCGGAGCCGTGCTCATAGGGGTGGCTTGCACGCTCATCGGGATTGGTGCACGCACCATGGTTCAAGCGGGCGCGTTCAATACGCGCGAAATATTCATCGTCGGATTCTCGGTCTTCCTTGCGCTCGGCACATCGTTTCTGCCCGATTCCTTCTTCTCCGAAACCCCGCGCCTTGTTTCCACCCTGCTCAAGAACCCCGTAATCATGGTGATCATCCTGACGGTAATCATGGAACAACTCGTTATGAGAAAGCCGCAGTGTCGCTACGCAGCCGATACGACCAGCACGGCGTACGCCGAAAACCCACCCCGTATCACCAACTCGACCGACGAAACAAAGTAGTCGTCCGACAACATAAAAGGAGACAGATATGATCGACGCGCCAAAAATCCACGACGAAGCCAGGGGCACCATGCTGAAACGGGTGGACGAAGCTTACGAGGACTTCCTCGAAACCCGAACGTTTCACTATCCCTCGTGGCTCTACGGCAACCCGATCGGGACCCTTGTGACCTTGCCCGTGGAGGACTGCCCGAACTTCGGGGACACCGCCTATGTCGAGATGGACTCAGCGCGAACGGCGTTCATCTGCGTTGACATGCAAATCGATTTCTGCGGCAAGAACGGTTATGTCGACGTAATGGGCTACGACCTTCAGCAGACGGCATCAGCGCTAGGCCCTATCGAGCGTGCCTTGGCCGCCGTTCGCACAACCGACATGAACGTTATCCACACAAGAGAAGGCCACTTGCCCGACCTATCCGATGCGCCGTTCAATAAAATCCTACGCAGCAAAATCATCGGCAACGGCGTAGGAATCGGCGATAAACCAGAGCAGGGCATGGGACGCCTACTCGTACGCGGTCAGGAGAATTGGAATCTGCACGAACGCGTGAAGCCCATACCAGGAGAATTCATAGTGGATAAAGCAGGAAAAGGGGCGTTCGGCTCAAGCACCATCCATATGGTACTGAAAAATCTCGGTATCACGCATATCGTCATCTGCGGAATCACCACCGACGTATGCGTACATACCATCATGCGCGAAGCCAACGATTACGGATACTGGTGCATTCTCATGAAAGACGGCACAGGGGCCACCGACCCGGGCAACCATGAAGCCGCCATTAAATCCATCAAGATGCAGGGAGGCGTGTTCGGCAACGTAACCGACTCGAAACGACTCATCCAAGCAATCGAGGCAATGAAAACCGCCTAAAAAGACAGTCGTACCACAAGAACGAAGCCGCCAGCCCCCCAAGGAGGCTGGCGGCTTCTTCCGCCGAAAGGCATGAATTTCGCACGCCTCTCGATTTTGCAGATAACTCTAGCGCTTGATGTTGTAGAACGCAGCCATACCGGCATACGTCGACTGAGCGTCAAGCTCTTCCTCGATGCGAAGCAGCTGGTTGTACTTCGCCACGCGGTCGCTGCGGCACGGCGCGCCCGTCTTGATCTGGCCGGTGTTG
>NZ_DBFOSR010000016.1:0-12919 GCF_048427265.1 Paraeggerthella sp. | reverse complement strand
TCCATGCTGCCGAAGGTCGAGGCTTGCATCGAGTACGTGCGCGCCTACCCCGAGGGCAAGGCCCTCATCACCAGCCTCGAGTGCGCCGCCGCGGGCCTCGAGGGCAAGACCGGCACCATCATCACGGCGTAGTTCCCGCCGCATCGTGCAGCGCCCCGCTCCCTTCCAGGTCGGAGGGGCGGGGCGCTCGTGCACCCCGTGCGTGGGCGCTTGCGCGTAAAAAATCCCTGCCGCTGGCAGCTTTTGTCGGTTTGAGGTCGTTTGGTCTGGCGCCGTGAGCGTCCTTAGGAGTCCCATCCGACGTCACAATGTTCTGACCAGGCAAAATAAAAAGCGAGCAAAGAAGGGAGATAAGCGGAGCTCCTCTCGACGACCTCAAACCGTCAAAAACCGCCAGCGAGGGCGGTTTTTTCGTGCGCAACTCCTCGAGGCTTGCTCCCTTTGGAATTTTGGGCACGACTCGAATTGTCACAGGTACCGATTCGCGCCCAGGTTTTCCAAGCGGCGGCCCCCGGCTCCCGGGGTTTCTTGTGGGGACGAGCGCGCTTGCAAGGTGTCGGGCGAGAGCGGAAGCATCAACCCGACCAGGCTTGATGTGGGCAGCCATGTTCGGAAGGCTCGCCAAACCCTGGCCCGGCAACCGAAACCCCAACGACAGCATAGTTGATCGCGGCGACCTCCATTTTGCGCAAAACCGCCTTCGATACGGCCGCGTGCGTATCTGCGGTGGTTTGGCATCGCGCTTTCGCGGTGAAAATGATGCCAGGCGGCGGGCTTTCCGCAGGCGCAACCTCGGGTTGTTTGGTATAGTGATGAGCCGATTGGACCATCGCAACGAGAAAGAACACCATGTCGTTAATCGTATGCAAATTCGGGGGCACGTCCGTCGCTTCGCCTGAGCGCATCCAGATGGTTGCGAAAAAGCTCATCGCGAAGAAGCAGGCAGGGCATGACGTCGTGGCCGTTGTGTCCGCTATGGGCAAGACGACCGACGAGCTGGTAGGCTTAGCCGCCTCGCTCAACGACAATCCGCCTGCTCGCGAGATGGATCGCCTGCTGTCCACGGGAGAGCAGGTTTCCATGACGCTTCTGGCCATGGCCATCGAGGCGCGCGGCTACAAGGCCATGAGCTTCACCGGACGCCAGGCCGGCATCGAGACGGACGGAACGCACGCCAAGGCCAAAATCGTGAAGGTGCACAACGAGCGCATCATGGATGCGGTTCGCAACGGCATGATCGCGGTGGTGGCCGGATTCCAGGGCATCGACGCGAACGGCGACATTACCACGCTCGGCCGCGGTGGGTCGGATACCACGGCGGTGGCGGTGGCGCATGGCCTTGGGGCCGATGTGTGCGAGATCTATTCGGACGTGGACGGCGTGTACACGGCTGACCCGCGCGTGTGCCCGCGCGCGCAGAAGCTCGACGTTATCAGCTACGACGACATGCTGGAGCTTTCCAGCTCGGGCGCGGGCGTGCTGCAGATGCGCGCCGTGGAGTTCGCGCGCAAATACCAGGTGGTCATTCATTCCCGTTCGGCGTTCTCTGATGCCGAAGGCACCTATATCAAGGAGGATACCGACATGATGGAGGAAGCCGTCATCACCGGCGTAGCTCACGACACGTCCGAGGTGAAATTCACGATTCGCGGCGTACCCGATATGACCGGCGTGGCTGCGAAGGTGTTCTCGGCGCTGGCGGGCAACAACGTGAGCGTGGACATGATCATCCAGAACATCTCGCTTGACGGCATCACCGACATCAGCTTTACGTGTCCGGGCGCCGATCAGCAGCGTGCGTGCGAAACGGTGGAGCGCATCCTGCCGGATATCAACGCGCGTGAGTACGATGTTGACGAGGATATTGCGAAGGTGAGCTTGGTGGGAACGGGCATGAAGTCGTCGCCCGGCGTGGCCGCAAAGGCGTTCCAAACGCTTGGCGAGAACCAGATCAACATCCTGGCCATTTCCACATCGCCTATCCGCTTGTCCGTGGTGGTGGACGGCGCGCAAACCGCGCAGGCCGTGCGCTGCCTGCATACGGCGTTTGACCTGGATTCCGATAGCGTGTTCGAGGAAACGCAGCTGAGCGCCGAAGAAATCGCTGCGAAGATGAACAAGGGTCGGTAAAGGTTGCGTCGTTCGGCAGAACGACGCAACCCCTCTCGCTGACTGACTGCGCCAACCTGGAGCCCCGCTTCAACCTGGGCGGCGCGCGCAAGCGGCAGAGACACGCATGCAACCTGAACGTCAACCTGGAAACAAGGGGAAAGGGAGATTACCGATGGCTTGGACGAAGGAAATACCGGCGAACCCGGTGGTGGCTATTGCAGGAGCAACGGGAGCCGTGGGCGCCGAGTTCTTGCAGGTGCTGCATGACCTGGACTTTCCCGCGAGCGAAGTGCGCGCGTTGGCGTCCGCTCGTTCGGCAGGCAAGGCTTTGCCGTTCTTGGGCTGCGGACAGGTGCCGGCAGGCGACCTGATCGTGCAGGAGATGACCCCCGAGTCGTTCCAGGGTGTGGATATCGCGCTGTTCAGCTGCGGAGCCGGCATGTCCAAGCAAATGCGCCAAGCCGTAGTGGACGCTGGCGCCGTGATGATCGATAACTCCAGCGCGTTTCGCATGGACGAGGACGTGCCGCTGGTGGTGCCCGAGGTGAACCCTGCGGACGTGGCTTGGCACAACGGCGTGATCGCGAACCCGAACTGCTCCACCATCCAGATGGTGGTGGCGCTCAAGCCCCTGTACGACTTGTCGCCGATCACGCGCGTGGTGGTGTCTACGTACCAGGCGGCCAGCGGCGGCGGCGCGCCGGCCATGGAGGAGCTGTACAGTCAGACGAAGGACTTCCTGGGCGGCACGCCTTCCGAGGATCTGACGGTCGAGGTGTTTCAGCATCGCATCGCGTTCAACTGCATTCCCCACATCGACGTGTTCATGGACGACGACTACACCAAGGAAGAGTGGAAGATGGTCGTCGAGACGCAGAAGATCATGGGCGATCAGAACGTCAAGGTTGCGCCTACGTGCGTGCGCGTGCCCGTGCTGCGCTGCCATGCCGAGTCGGTGAACGTGGAATTCGCCGACGAGGTGAGCGTGGAGGCTGCGCGCGAAGCGCTCGAAGCGTTCGAGGGCATCACCGTCATGGACGACGGCGCTACCAACACGTATCCTATGCCGGGCCTTCTGGCGGGGACCAACGACACCTACGTTGGTCGCTTGCGCAAGGATCCCACGGTTGAGCACGGCCTGGCGTTCTGGGTGGTCGCCGATCAGATTCGCAAGGGCGCAGCCCTTAACGCGGTGCAGATCGCGCAGCTGCTTCTGCCGTAAAGCCCATATGGCAAAGCTCTTATTCGACGGCCGCCTGCTTGGGCGGCCGTCGTTGCGAAATGAAGGGAAAGGGGTAGGGCAGGGGTGCGTTTCTTCGTCTTGCCCCTTTGCTTCGTTCGCCTCGCTTCGCCGTTGTCCGCTTGCGGGAAGGCGCGTTCGGCGCAACGCATCGAGGACGCGGCGCGGATGAACTTGCGCTCGCTTGCCGCGCTGCGTTCGGACGCTCCTGCATTTCGCCAGGTGGTTGGTTTCGGTGCCGAAACAAACGTGCCCTTTCGGATTCGTGCGGATCTTTTAAGGTAAGCTAACGCATCGGACATATTCGCGAAGAAGGAGGGGCCATGCTGGTGGGTTGGGTGCGGGCATTGGTGAACCCTCCTGAGTTCTCGGACTATCGCGAGGCCGTGCGTGAGCAGAATCTGTCCATGATGAAGGGCTTGTGCCTCGGCTGCTTGATCGTATCGTTCGGCGCCGTGCTCCTGGAGCTTATTGACGCCTCGTTCGGATTCAAAGGCGCGGGCGCGTATGCGCTTGCGGCGCTTTCCGTCGTGGGCTGCGTGAGCACGCGAACCGTTCTTGCCCGCCGCCTGGATATCGTGCTGGTTGCGTACTACGCGTTCTTGGGCCTGATGTTGCTTTTGTTCATGCTCATGGGAACCGTATGGGATACCGAATCGGCGGCTATCACGTTCATCATGTTCATGGTGATGCTGCCTTTGTTCGTGCTTGATCGGCCGTGGCGCATCGCTCTTTTCATCGGAGCCGCAACGGCTTTGTTCTGCTTTTTGGCCACGATGTTCAAAAGCCCGGAATTGGCGTTGGCCGATGTGAGGAACAGCGTATCGTTTTGCTTCATGGGCATTGCGATAAACGCGGCGTTCATGCGGGTCAAGCTGAACGATGTGGTGACCAGGGCGGAATTCGAGAAGCTCAGCACTATCGATTCGCTGACGGGGGTGCTCAACCGTCGTTCGGGGGAAAGCCTGATCGAGTGGCTGCTCGAGGCTCGTGAAGAAGGCGTGCTGTCGGCGCTTGCCATGGTGGACATTGACGACTTCAAGCAGGTGAACGACACGCACGGGCATAGCGTGGGCGATGGCGTCCTGCTCAGCGTCACGCAGGCGATCGAGCGCGAATTGCGGCCCGGCGACGTGCTGTGCCGGCTGGGCGGCGACGAGTTCGTCGTGTTCTTCTCGAAGCTTGCGTCGCGGGAGGAAGGGGTTGCTCTTGCTCAGCGGTTCGTGGAGAACGTTCGGAAAGGTCACGAAGAAGCCACGGGAACAAGCGTGAGCGTGGGGGTGGCGTACTGTCCGGATTCGGGAACCGATTTCGCTTCGCTGTACCAGGCGGCCGATCAGGCGCTGTATCGTTCGAAGGGCGAGGGGAAGAATCGGGTTGCGTGCGCCGGGCAGGTTGCCTGACTCCGCGCTTTGTTTCAATCTTTGCGAGTGAAGCTTTATACTGTGCCCCATGAAAAAAATTCGATTGGATACGCTCCTGGTGGAGCAGGGCTATTTTCCCCATGCGGACGCCGCGTTGCGTGCGGTGCTGGCGCATGAGGTGAAGGTGGACGACGTGTACGCAACCAGCGCGGCCGTGAAGGTTTCGCCGGACGCCGACGTGGTGGTGAAGAATCGCAAGCGCTTCGTTTCGCGCGGCGGGCATAAGCTGCAAGGCGCGCTCGACGCGTTCGGGCAGAGCGCGTCCGGCATGCGCTGCATCGACATCGGCTCGTCGACCGGCGGGTTCAGCGATTGCTTGCTGCAGGCGGGCGCGGCCTCTGTGGCGTGCGTGGACGTCAACTACGGGCAGCTTGCCTGGAAGCTGAGGCAAGACCCGCGCGTAAGCGTGTTCGAGCGGACGAACATCAAGCTTGCCGATCCGGGCAGTCTGGGCGCTCCGTTCGACATGCTAGTGGCCGATCTCAGCTTCATCGGGTTGGCGCAGCTTGCACCCGTGTTCGCGCGGCTTTCGCATCCGGGGTCTATCTTCATCGGCTTGGTGAAGCCTCAGTTCGAGTCGCGCGCGGGCGAAACGGAAGGCGGCGTGGTGCGCGATGCGGCCGTGCGCGAGCGCACGGTGGCCGAGGTACGCGAGGCGCTCGAGGATGCCGGGTTCGACGCGACGGGCGTGGTGGAGTCTCCCATCACGGGCCCGGAAGGCAACGTGGAGTATTTGGTGCGCGCGGTATTCGAAGGGTCTGGTGCATGACGGAGCTGTTCTCTGCGAGAAGCTTTTCGGGCGCATGTCAAGAGCGCCTTTCCCCGTCGTTTTTTGGAACCAGTTTAGTACTCGTTTGGATACAATGCATTTTGTATGCTCGCTACATTTGGGTTGATTCCGGGTTAACCACTGTTGAGATCAACTTTGCGCGCTGCGCGTGCATCGTGGCGCTGGGAGCAATCGCGCTTCGAAAGCCGTTCTCTCATCGAATGCAAACGATGCTCGGCTGGACGTCGATCTTGTTGATGACGTTGGGCAGCTTGTTGTTTTTCGTGCAATCGCTTATGCCCGATCTTCCGTTTACCTTGGTTGCGGCGATTTGCTCCGGGATCGGTTTGACTTGGGGCGGCGGCATGTGGATCAATTTCTACGTACGCCTTGGCCTGCGCGAGGCGTTGCTGGTCGCGTTCGGGTCGTTGGCCATTTCCACCGTCATAGGCATTTTCATAGGCTACGTGGAGGCGAAGACTGCGTTTTTCATAAGCATGCTTTTGCCGGTGGTCATTCTGGTCATGTATCTTCAGGCTCAGAAGGTGCTTGATGCGCGCGAGGCGTGCGGAATCGTTACTCCGTCGCCGGATGACGTGTACGCGCACGAGCCTCGTTCAACTCTCGTGCGTTTGATTGTGGGCATCGCCTTGTTCAGTTTCGTGCTTGGCGTGTCGCGAGGTTTTCCGTTCGGGGAATCAATCAAGCTCTCGCCTTCGTTTCAGCTAGTGCAACACGTGGGTGTGACGGTTGCGGCGCTTGGCGTTATGTGGTGGGCGCTCGTCAAAGGCCGACGCCTGCGATTTTCGGTTTTATGGCAGGCGCAGCTTGCCGCTCTCGCGGTGGGCGTAATCATGTTGTCCACGCTTGATCCGTTTACCGGTCAAATCGGAGCTACGCTCATTGCTGTCACGAATTTGTTCCAGGTGGGCTTTCTTTGGTTCACCTCGTACGATGTTGCGCGTCATCGTGCTTTGCCACCGTACCTGGTCGTAGGTTTCTTTTGGTTCCTTCATCTGTTTTTTCGCGAGAGCGGGCGATTGGTCATGTTGGGGATAGGAAACCACGGAGGATTCGAGCAGATGCTGGTGATTGCGGGGATGATTTGCCTGCTTGCTATGAGCGTGGGTTTCCTGCTGACGGATGCCATTCCGCGGACAAGGCCGCTGTTTGCGGAGGATTGCTTGGATGGGGGAGCTCCGTCCACTCGGGAGGAGTGCCCCGTATTCTCTGCGCTTGCAAACGGGGACGTGCGCGTTCCCGACGAATCGGATCGCTTGATGCAGGTGCGCGAGCAGTACGGCTTGACCAAGCGTGAGACCGAAGTTCTTTCCTTTCTTGCGGAGGGGCGCAGTTCGTCTTACATCGCCGGGGAATTATACCTTTCGGATAATACCGTTCGCAGCTATGTGAAGAACATCTATCAGAAGCTTGACGTTCATTCGAAGCAGGATCTTATTGACTTCATGAAAAAATGACCGATTGGCGCCTTGCGCCCCTGGCTTCTTGCCGCCTGGTTTCGCATGTTCGGGCATCTTGTGAAAGCCCGGCGTTTGAAGTGAACCCCTAAAGTTAGACCAGATTTAATAAAATCGGTCACGACTTTAGGGGTTTCTTATGCCACGGGCTTTCGTTGGAGGGATCAATCTTGTTGAGCGGCCTGTCGATGTGTCGTCAGCCTGCAATAGCGGAGCGGGCTGCGATGCGCCCGAAGATCAGGCACTCCGCGACATTGCCGCCACCTTGGTACACGCCGCTCCAAATGGAGCCGAATTCGCCCGCAGAGTACAGGTGCGGAATGGGGGTTCCATCCGGATCGAGGATTTCTGCTTTGGCATTGCGAACGGGTCCACCGTCGGTGTTGAGGAATGCGGGACAGCATAACTGCGCGTAAAACGGAGGGGTGGAGATGGGGGAGAGAGTCTTTGCTGGTCGATGGAAGAAGATGTCGGCGCCGTTTGTGCAGCATTCGTTCCATTGGTCTACCGTGGTTTTTAACTCGCTTGCGGGAACGCCCATCTGGTTGGCTAGTTCCTCGATGCTGCTTGCGGAATAGGCGAGCTTGTCTGCAACCGGGTCGGACGTGGTGGAAGCAGGTATGGCTCCCGCCTCCAGACCTTGCTGGTCGAATACGAACCATGCTTTGCTTGGCTGGGCGAGGTGAGGCCATTCGCCGCCGATTTGCATGTGGCCATGGCGACTTCCAACGGCTAGGGATACGTTGTCCCTGTACGCGATATCCGACTTGTTGCTATAGCCATCCCAATCCATATAGTAGCGACGTCCGTTTGCTCCCACCGTGATGCCGAATTGCTTCGGGCACGGCGAAATGATCTGGTTGTTCGTGAACTTCGTGTTCGCCAAATCCCGTCCGGCCATCCAGAAGCCCGCAACATGTTCCATGTGCCAAAAATCCGCACCGATTTTCATGCACGCCTTATGCCCGTCTCCGGTGTTCAAGTCTTCGATGGCGGGGTGCGCGGCTCCTTGTCCAATGAAGTCTTGGCGCATGGTGGGGTTTGCCTCGAAGCCTCCTGTGCACATGATGACGCCCTTGTTTGCCTTCACGTTTTTGCCACCAATGACGGCGCCGAGGATCTCTTTCGTGGCCGGGTCTTGCACGAGCTCGCTGAGCGGGGCTTCGGTGCGGTATTCGATAACGTCAGCATGGCTGGTTATGATGCTGTCGAGCAGCTTGGTAATATGCTTCGCGCCTTTGATTTCAACGTCTTTCTTGCCGGCTATCGTGAGTTTTCCCAATGAATAGCAGTGTTCGAACTCAGGCCATTCGGGCGTAGGGGCCAAGGGGTCGTCCTTTGTGCTGGGCGGGATGATGGACGCTTCTTCCAGCGCTCCTCCCAAAGTGTTGAATACCCAGTCGTAATTTTCGGCAGCCCCCTTGGCATAGGCCGCAATTACATCGTCAGGCGTGGTTCCTTCGCTGCCGCGCATTTCGAGCATGTACTGGTTGAACGCGTTTTCGTCGTTTGTGTAAACGATGGTCCCTTTGCAGAAAGGGCTGTTGCCGCCCGGCATGGTGCCTTTTTCGGCTAGTAGGCATGTCGCGCCGTTTCCTTCGAGGGCAACCGTGATTGCGGCGGCTTGGCCTGCGCATCCAGCGCCAACAACCACTACGTCGAACTCTTCGTCCCATTTTGTGTCGGAGCCTTTGGCTGTCGAGCCCTTATCCGAACTGTTCGATGCTCCCTGCGGTGCGCATCCGACGATGCTAAGGCCTGCGGCGCCTGCAAGCGCCACGCCTGCGGTCTTGAGAAATGTGCGACGACTCTGGTTTGCAAGACTGCTTGTTTCTCCCATGCGAATCCTCCTTGGTTCGATTCATACGCAACGGCTGTTGCGCATGTGCTGAAGAAGATCCTAGAAAAAGAGGCTTTTGCGCGGCACACCCCAAGTGCGGTGTTTTGCGCGGCAATGTGGCTCCCCTGCAAAACGAGGGGGTGCGGCGGCGTTGCCGTTGACCTGCTTGAATTGTGCAGGAAAACCGTGCAATCGTTTTGCGTGCGTGAAGTGCCCTACGATCGATGCTCGTTTTCGGGAAGCACGCCTCGTATGACCCCTTCTTGTCCAAATATGCGACAATAGGCCGATGCAGTTGTGCAGGCGCGGCTATGAGCGGCGACCTGCGCGAAATTGAGAACAAGGAGCATCCGTGGCGGAATTCATTTATCAAATGTACAAGGCGCGCAAGGCGCATGGCGACAAGGTCATCTTGGACGACGTGTCGCTGTCGTTCTATCCCGGCGCCAAGATTGGCGTGGTGGGCCCCAACGGCATGGGCAAGTCGACGCTGCTCAAGCTGATGGCCGGTCTTGAGGAGGTCTCGAACGGCGAGGCGCGTCTCTCTCCCGGTTACACGGTGGGCATTCTGCAGCAGGAGCCGCCGCTCGATGAGGACAAGACCGTCCTGGAGAATATCGAGCTGGCGTTCGGCGAGGTCAAGGCGAAGATCGATCGCTTCAACAAGATCGGCGAACTCATGGGCGAGCCCGACGCCGACTTCGATGCGCTTATGGCGGAGATGGGCGAGCTTCAGGACGCCATCGATGCGGCGAACGGCTGGGACCTGGACAGCCAGCTGTCCCAGGCCATGGACGCGCTGCAGTGCCCCGATCCCGACATGCCGGTGAACGTGCTGTCCGGCGGCGAGCGCCGTCGCGTGGCGCTATGCCGCCTGCTGCTCGAGGCTCCCGACCTGTTGCTTTTGGACGAGCCGACCAACCACTTGGACGCCGAGTCCGTGCTGTGGCTGGAGCGTTTCCTCAAGAACTACCAGGGCGCTGTTCTGGCCGTCACGCACGACCGCTACTTCCTGGACAACGTGGCCGAGTGGATCTGCGAGGTTGACCGCGGCAGCTTGTTCCCGTACAAGGGCAATTACTCCACGTACCTGGAGACGAAGGCCGCGCGCCTGGAGGCCCAGGGCCAGCGCGATGCGAAAATGGCGAAGCGCTTGCAGTCCGAGCTCGAATGGGTTCGTTCCAGCCCGAAGGCTCGCCAGGCAAAGAGCAAGGCCCGTCTTGAGCGCTACGAGCAGATGGCCGCTGAAGCTGCCGCATCGAAGAAACTCGACTTCACCGACATCCAGATTCCCGTGGGCCCGCGCCTGGGGTCGAAGGTGCTCGTGGCCGAGCATCTGCACAAGGCGTTCGGGGACCGCGTGCTGATCGACGACTTGTCCTTCGAGCTGCCGCGCAACGGCATCGTGGGTGTGATCGGCCCGAACGGCGTGGGCAAAACCACGCTGTTCAAGGCGATCGTGGGCTTGGAGGAGCTAACTTCGGGTTCGCTCGACATCGGCGAGACGGTGAAGATCTCCTACGTCGACCAGAACCGCGCGGGCCTCGACCCGAAGGCGAACGTGTGGGAGGCCGTGTCCGGCGGCACCGATTACATTCGCGTGGGCGAGACCGAAATCCCGACGCGCGCGTACGTGGCCAGCTTCGGCTTCAAGGGTTCCGACCAGCAGAAGCCCACGGGCGTGCTGTCCGGCGGCGAGCGCAACCGCTTGAACCTGGCGCTCACGCTGAAAGAGGGCGGCAACCTGCTGCTTTTGGACGAGCCGACCAACGATCTGGACGTCGAAACGCTCGAGTGCTTGGAAGAGGCGCTGTTGGCGTTCCCGGGTTGCGCCGTGGTGGTCAGCCACGACCGCATGTTCCTGGACCGCGTTGCCACGCACATCCTGGCATGGGAGGGCACCGACGAGAATCCTGGCAACTGGTTCTGGTTCGAGGGCAACTTCGAGTCCTACCAGAAGAACAAGGTGGAGCGCTTGGGCGAAGAGGCCGCGAAGCCGCATCGCATCCATCGCAAGCTCACGCGCGACTAGCGCATTGTCCAACCGGTTTCAAACGAAGGGGCTGCATCAAACGTGATGCAGCCCCTTTTCGGTGTGTCCGGCGCGTTCGGCAGAGCTTTGCTGGGTCGATTCGCGCCCATAATGGTGCGGGAGGCGGCCCGTGACCGCCTCCGGGAAGCGCGCTAGTTTTTCAGCGAGTTGATCGGCGCGGGCATGCGGCCGCCGCGATGGGCGAACACCGTGCCTGCATGCTGGTTGACCGGCATGACGGGCGCGTAGCCCAACAGGCCGCCGAAGTCCAGCTGGTCGCCTACCTGCTTGCCGATTGCGGGGATAACGCGCACGGCGGTGGTCTTGTTGTTGATCATGCCGATGGCGCATTCGTCGGCGATGATGCCGAAGATGGTCTCGACGCTGGTGTCGCCGGGCACCGCGATCATGTCCAGGCCCACCGAGCATACGCAGGTCATGGCCTCGAGCTTCTCCAGGGACAGGGCGCCGGATTCCGCCGCGCGAATCATGCCGGCATCCTCGGACACGGGAATGAACGCGCCGGACAGGCCGCCGACCGATGACGACGCCATGACGCCGCCCTTCTTCACGGCGTCGTTGAGCATGGCGAGCGCGGCCGTGGTCCCCGGACCGCCGCACTGGCCAACGCCGATGGCTTCCAGAATTTCCGCCACCGAATCGCCTTCGGCCGGCGTAGGGGCCAGCGAAAGATCCAGGATGCCCTGCTGCACGCCCAAGCGGCGCGATGCTTCGCGCGCCATCAGCTCGCCCGCGCGCGTGATCTTGAACGCGGTAGCCTTGATGGCTTCGGCAACCGACGTGATGTCGGCGTCTTTTGGCAGATCGGCCAGCACGGCGCGCACCACACCGGGTCCCGATACGCCCACGTTCACCACGGCGTCGGCCTCGCCTGATCCGTGGAACGCGCCGGCCATGAAGGGGTTGTCCTCCACGGCGTTGCAGAATACCACCAGCTTGCCTGCGCCGATACACTGGCGGTCGGCCGTGGCTTCGGCCGTCTGCTTCACGATGCCGGCCATCTTGAAGGCGGCGTCCATGTTGATGCCCGCGCGCGTGGATCCCACGTTCACGCTCGAGCATACGTTGTCGGTTGCGGCCAACGCGTGGGGGATCGACTCCATCAGCGTGTTGTCGGCTTTCGAGGCTCCCTTGTGCACGAGCGCGCTGAAGCCGCCCACGAAGTCGACGCCCACTTCCTTGCCGGCTTTGTCCATGGCAACGGCGATGGGCGTGAAGTCGGTTGCGTTGGTAGCTGCGCAGATTTCGGCGATAGGCGTGACGGAGATGCGCTTGTTCACGATGGGGATGCCGTACTCGCGCTCCAGCTGTTCGGCGGTGGGAACCAGCCGTTCGGCGGCGCTGGTCATGCGGTCGTAGACCTTGCGGGCCATAACGTCGATGTCGGCGTCGGTGCAACCGCGCAGGTTCAGGCCCAGCGTGATGGTTCGGATGTCCAGGTGCTGCTTGCTCACCATCGCAAGCGTCTCGGCGATTTCTGCCGGCGTGATCTGCATGGCGTCCTGTCTTTCTCTCTGGCGTTTGGGTATCGGTACAGTCTAGCAAATTATAGGGCGGGATGCCGGGCGAGACGGGGGGCGCTGCCGACGTGACGAAATTGCGCGCGCAAAACCGCCTTCGCTGGCAGGTTTTGACGGTTTGGGGTCGTTTGATCTGCCGGATCAAGCGACCGCGACAGCATGCTTCGACTATGCAACGCCGTGACCAGGCAAAACGAAAATCGGGCCAAGCAACGATGAAAACGATGCCCGACTCGACGACCCCAGACCGTAAAAACCTGCCAGCGAAGGCGGTTTTTCGTGCGCAACTCGGTAATGCAGGGGAGTGCAGGGTGATGCGGGGTAGTGCGGGGGCGCTCTGCCCGGGCCCGCCCCCGCCGCCTCCGCAGCTCCATGCGCATGGGGGCGCTTTGCCCCCATGCGATCCCGATGCGGGTGCGCGGGCATTGTCGAGGCTAAAAAACGGTTTTGGGGCCCAAAACGGGGTGTTGGGGCGCCCAGGAG
>NZ_DBFOSR010000015.1:0-14972 GCF_048427265.1 Paraeggerthella sp. | reverse complement strand
CACGGCGCGCCCGCTTCCTTTGCCCAACAAAACACACGTTTTGGGGGCCCAACCCGTTTTTTGGGATCGACAATTCCCGGAGCCGACCGCGAACGAGCGAGGTGACGGGTGCCGCCGTCCCGTTGCGCGGGCGCGCAACGGGACGTTCGGGTGCTCGACGCCGAGGTCGAGCACCCGAACGCACGAATGCGGGAGGTTGCGCGGCTGCTCCGTAGCCCTGCGGCCGTGCTCGGGCGCTACAGGCTTGCCAGATCGATCTGCTTGAATTCGCACCCTTCGGCGGCAAGGTCGCTCGAAAGCCTGGCTCCCAAGAAGAACTCCGTGATCTCGTCGAGCTTTTGCGTGGGATCGATGTCGGCGAACTGCGCGGGGTAGACGGTTGCTCCTACTTGGTAGCAGTTTGCCAAGGCCAGCTCGATGTTGGTGGCGTAGAAGCGATAGGCGATGAGCGTGCTCACCTTGCCGTCCTGCACCGCCTTGAGCGCGGAGAAGTAGGGGGGATTGGCTTCGTAGTCCTCTTTCACGAGCGGCAGGTTCCCGCTTTCGACGAACACGTAGTCGGGCTGTGCGCTGGAGATGGCTTCGAGGTCGATGTCGAAAGCTCCGCTCGCGCCGTTCACGTCGGCGACGTTCTTCACGTTGGTCGCCTGGAAGGGCGGGAAGTTCGCTTCCGTTCCCGCGAAGCCGTGGCCGCCGCGGAAGCTGATGCCGGCTGCGTACGCCGTTTTGACCTGGTCGGCGGGAAGGCTAGCCGTGCGCTTCTCGAGGTCTGCGCGCGTGTCCTCCATGTAGCGGACGATGTCCGCCGCGCGCTCCTGCTTGCCAACGATGCCTCCAACCAGGTTGACGTTGTCGTAGAACGCCTGGTCGAACACCACGTTGCTCAAGGTCAGGCACACTACGGGAACGCCGGTCCTTTCTTGGAGGGCGTCGGCGGCGTCTTTGTCGATCGAGGCGAACACGACGTCGGGCGCCGCTTGCATGATGGCCTCCTCGTTTGGGGTGGTTCCCTTCGACCCTCCGTCGCCGATGACGGGCAGGTTCTTGAACGTTTCGTGGTTGACGTGGCGATAGCTGCAGGTGACGTTGTCCTTCAGCTCGGACTGCTCCACG
This sequence comes from Paraeggerthella sp., assembly GCF_048427265.1. Lineage (NCBI taxonomy): Bacteria > Bacillati > Actinomycetota > Coriobacteriia > Eggerthellales > Eggerthellaceae > Paraeggerthella > Paraeggerthella sp. The sequence continues at coordinate 13,859 of NZ_DBFOSR010000015.1, read as the reverse complement.
CCGACCACCTTGTCTGCGGCGTTCAGATACGAGATCAGCCGCAGCGAGCTCGATCCGATGCCTATGAGGCGTTGCGCTTCGGCGGGGACTTCGACGCTGCGACCGAGCATGTCGGTAACCGTGACGGTTTGCGAAGTTGCCGGGGGATCCTGCTGTGCGCTCTCGGTTTGTCCGGCGCCGCATCCTCCTAGGCATAGGATGCTGATCGCGGCGGCCAGCAGTACCGCGGCGATCAGCCGAAGCCGTTTCGTCGTTTTCAGTTGGGGCATGTTGATTCCTTTCGTTTAGGCCTCCCTCTTGCGCGATGGTAACACGGAATAGAAATTCGTAACATCATATTAATACTAAATCGGAATTCGTAACACCAAGAAGAGCGAGCGGTTGCGGGCGTTGCGCTGCTCATGCGTGCTCGACGTTTGCCTCGGGCAACTTTCTGTGCCCCAAGGCGCCCGTTTCGCGGTACCATGGTTGCGAGCAAAAGACGAGAGACGGCGGCTCGGCGGGGGATTCGCCGCAGCCGCGCAAGGAGACGCATTGGGCACCCTGAACAACCTGCCCATTGGGAAGGCCGCCACGGTGGTGGGGGTTGGCGGCGAAGGATCGCTTCGCCAGCACTTCCTGGACATGGGCATTATTCCGCAAGTCGACATCGCCATGGTGAAGCATGCTCCCATGGGCGATCCCGTGGAGGTGCGCGTCCACGGCTACGAGCTGACGCTGCGTTTGGACGATGCGCAGAAGATCGAGATCGACGATGTGCGCGAAGCCAGCGAACCTCGTCGGGAGCCGCTTGCGCGGCGCCCCTTGCCTCACCCGGGTTTGGGCGAGGGCGGGAAGTTCCACGACAAGGCCGCCGAAAGCCCGCTGCCCGAAGGAACGCCGCTCACCTTCGCTCTCGTGGGAAACCAAAACTGCGGCAAAACAACCCTGTTCAATCAGCTGACCGGCGCGAACCAGCACGTGGGCAACTTCCCCGGGGTGACGGTCGACCGCAAGGACGGCGTGGTCAAGGGGCATCCCGAGGCGTTGGTAACGGATCTTCCGGGCATCTACTCGATGTCGCCCCACTCGAGCGAAGAGGTGGTTACCAGGCGGTTTTTGCTGGAGGATCGTCCGCGCGGCATCATCAACATCGTGGACGCCACCAATATCGAGCGCAACCTGTACCTGACCATGCAGCTGCTCGAGCTGGACATACCCATGGTGCTGGCCCTTAACATGATGGACGAGATGGAGGGCAACGGCGGCACTGTCCTGGTGAACGAGATGGAAGAGCTGCTGGGCATTCCAGTGGTTCCCATTTCGGCGTCCAAGAACGCGGGCATCGAGGAGCTGGTGGAGCACGCGCTGCATGTGGCGCGTTTCCAGGAGCCGCCTGTTCGCCAGGACTTCTGCGCGGCTGACGAGCATGGCGGCGCCGTGCACCGCTGCCTGCACGGCATCATGGCGCTGATCGACGACCATGCCGAGCGCGCGGGCATTCCGCCGCGGTTCGCCGCCAGCAAGCTGGCGGAGGGCGACGCGCTTGTTTTGGAGAAGCTGCATCTGGATCAAAACGAGAAGGACATGCTCGACCACATCGTGGCCCAAATGGAGGCTGAACGCGGTCTCGACCGCGCGGCGGCTATCGCCGACATGCGTTTCTGCTTCATCGGGCGCGTGTGCGAAGACACGGTGGTCAGGCCGCACGAGAGCCGCGAGCATGCGCGCAGCATGCTTGTCGATCGCGTGCTGACCGGCACCTATACGGCCATACCCGCCTTCGCGGCCATCATGGCGCTTGTGTTCTGGCTTACGTTCGACGTGGTGGGCGCCTGGCTTTCGGAGGTTCTGGACGCCGGCATCGGGTGGCTTACCGACGTGACCGCCGCCGCGCTGACTGCCGCCCAGGTGAACGAGGGGCTGCGATCGCTTGTCATCGACGGCGTGTTCAACGGGGTGGGAAGCGTGCTCAGCTTCCTGCCGATTATCGTCACGCTGTTCTTCTTCCTGTCGCTTCTTGAAGATTCCGGCTACATGGCGCGCGTGGCGTTCGTCATGGACAAGCTGCTGCGCAAGATAGGCCTGTCGGGGCGCAGCATCGTGCCCATGCTGATCGGATTCGGGTGCACGGTTCCGGCCGTGATGGCGTCGCGCACGCTGCCGTCCGAACGGGATCGCAAGATGACCATCCTGCTCACTCCGTATATGAGTTGTTCGGCGAAGCTGCCCATTTACGCGTTCTTCACGGCGGCGTTCTTCCCGACGAGCGGGGCCTTGGTGATGGTGGGCCTGTATTTCGGCGGCATTGCGGTGGGCGTGCTGGTGGCGCTGGCGTTGCGCCGCACGTTGTTCTCGGGCGAGGCCGTGCCGTTCGTCATGGAGCTGCCGAACTACCGCATGCCCAGCGCGCGCAGCGTCGGTCAGCTGCTGTGGGAGAAGGCGAAGGATTTCCTGGAGCGCGCCTTCACGGTCATTTTCGTGGCGACCATCGTCATCTGGTTCTTGCAGACGTTCGACTTCGGCTTGAACATGGTGGCGAGCTCCGAGGACAGCATGCTGGCCGTGGTGGCCGGCTGGATCGTCCCGGTGTTCGCGCCGCTCGGATTCGGGGATTGGCGGATTTCGACGGCGCTCGTCACCGGCTTCATGGCCAAGGAAAACGTCGTGTCCACGCTGTCCATCCTGTTCGGCAGCACGGCGAGCCTGGTTGCCGTCATGAGCTCCGTGGCCGCGTTGGCTTTGCTGGTGTTCTGCCTGCTGTACACGCCGTGCGTGGCGGCGGTGGCGGCGGTGAAGCGCGAACTGGGCGGGAAGTGGGCGCTCGGCGTAGTGTTCGGCCAGCTGGCGGTGGCGTGGGTTGCCGCGTTCGTCGTGCACGGCGTGGGAACGCTTGCGGTGGACGCCGGAGAGAACGCGTGGACGCTGGCGGTGGGCGCGCTGGTGGCGGTGCTCGTCGTGCTGGCTTTGGCGCGCATGCGCTCGCTCCGCGCGAGGGGAAGCGGATGCGGGTCGTCGTGCGATGGCTGCGAAGGCTGCGCGCAGGTGCCGGTGCCGCGCGCGGCTGACGGGGACGGCGGGTCGTTCGAATCCGAGCCTGCGCGCGCCGATGCGCAGCGTGACGATCGGGCGCGAAGGCGCTAGAGCTTCAACGAAGGCGAAACGGGCGGCATCGAGGCTGCCCGCCGCCCTGCCGCGTCGAGCCGTTCGCGCGGGCGGCCATGCGAACGCGTGCTTGGGAATACGGGAGGATTGACTGCTGATGGTCGAGATGGACGGTGCGGCGTTGGGCTGCATTCTCGTGGTGGAGGACGACCCCGACATCAACGCGCTGCTGGGCACCGTCATGACGCGGGCCGGCTATCGCGCGGTGCATGCGTATTCGGGCACCGAGGCGCGGCTTCATCTGGAGCGCGAAGCGTTCGACCTGGTTTTGCTGGACATGATGCTGCCGGGCATGGACGGCCCGGAGCTGATCGCGTTCATGCGCGGCGATCGAGGGCTGAAGACGCCCGTCATCGTGGTGTCGGCAAAGGCGGGGCTGTCCGACAAGGTGGACATGCTGGCGCAGGGTGCCGACGACTACCTGGTGAAGCCGTTTCAGCCCGAAGAGCTGGTCGCGCGCGTGCAGGCCGTGCTGCGGCGCGCGGGCGCCGCGTTGCCGGCAGAGCGCGAGGAGTCGTACTCGTTCAAGAACCTGCGCCTCGATGCGGCTACGCGCCGGGTGTTTCTCGGTGGCGAGGAGGTGGCGCTGACCGCGCACGAGTTCGATATTCTGCACGTGCTTATGCAGGCGCCCGACAAGGTGTTTTCGCGCGAGCTGCTGTACGAGCTGGTATGGAAGAGCGGCTACTACGGCGAGGACAACACGGTCAACGTGCACGTGAGCAACATCCGCAAGAAACTTGCCGCCGTCGAGCCGGATGAAGAGTACGTCAAAACCGTTTGGGGCATCGGCTTCAAGCTGTCGTGAGTTTTTTCGGGGGTCCGGACGGGGCTGGTGGGATTGACGGGGGCGAACGCCTCAATTTGCCACGGAGGTTTCCAGGTTCTGTCAAAACGGACGAGTTTTGCGGGGATTTTTCGCCTCTTGCAGGCAGGTTGCCAAGGGGCGTTTTTCATCATGCCTGTTCAGAGGCTTGCGCGTTGCATTTATCCTGACTTGAGGACCAGCAAAACTCGTTCGTTTTGACAGAACCTCGATGAAGAGGGTGTGGCGGAGCGACGACGGGAAAAGGATGTGGCGGGACGAGTGCGTGGTTCGTCGGACTCGGGCAGGGGCTGCCGGGTTCGACGGCGCGTCGGCCTCCTGCCGAAAGCTCGACGTGCGACCGCATCTTTATTCTTTCTTTATCCTTTCTTGAGGACTTATTTCACGTCGGGGCGGTAAGGTTCTCTCGTGCGATGGCGAACCGAGATCGACAAGGTCCGCCCATTGCGAAGCGACGATGAGGAAAGGCAAGCGGAAACCATGGAATCGGTTATCGAGACAAGAGGGCTGACGAAGCGCTACGGCGACGTTCGCGCGCTCGAGGATGTGAGCGTCATTGTGCGCCGCGGCGAGGTGTTCGGCCTGGTGGGAGACAACGGAGCCGGCAAATCGACTCTGTTCAAGCTGCTGTGCGGCCTTGCGTTTCCCACCGAGGGCGAACTGCGCCTGCTCGGCGCGAGCGCGCCGCGCGACCTTGAGCGGCAGCGGGCGCGCATCGGGGTCGTCATCGAGCAGCCCGGCTTCTATCCGGCCTTGAGCGTGGAGAAGAACCTGGAATGCTGCCGCATCCGCAGGGGCGTTCCCGGCAGGGACGCGGTTTCGCGCGTACTCGACACCGTGGGGCTGTCGTACGCGAAGGACCGTGCGTGCCGCGACCTGTCGATGGGCATGAAACAGCGGCTGGGCCTGGCCATGGCGTTGCTGGGGGAGCCGGAGGTGCTTATTTTGGACGAGCCGACGAACGGGCTCGATCCCAGCGGCATCGTCGAGATGCGCGTTCTTCTGCAAAGGCTCAATCGGGAAAAGGGCATCACCGTGGTGGTGTCGAGCCATCATCTGGCCGAGCTTGAGCAGATGGCCACGGTCTACGCGTTTTTGAGCAAGGGCCGGCTTTTGGAGCAGGTGGGCGCCGAGGAGCTTCGTGTGCGCTGCGCCGACTGCATAGACATCGCCGTGTCGGACACCCCGCGCTACGCGGTTCTTTTGGAAACCGAGCTGCACCACGACCGCTACCAGGTTCTTCCTGACTCCACGGTTCGCATTCTCGATCCGCAGCACGGCATCGAGGCGTTCAGCGCGCTGGCGAGCGCGCACGGCATGGGCGTTTCCAAGCTGGAACGTCGGAAGATGTCGCTTGAGCAGTACTATCTGGAAATGAAGGAGCGGGGGGCAACATGCTGCTGAACTATATGAAAAGCGAGTGGTACCGCATTGCGCGGAGCAAGGAAGGATACCTGCTCGTGGGCGTTTTGTGCGCGATCGTGCTGGCTGCGAACGTGCTTCTGGCCGTCATGGCCGGCGCGCCCGACTTCCCGTATGCCACCGCGCGTTTTTCGCTCAGCAACGTGATCATGTCGCTGGGGGCGTTGTTTTTCATGGCCGGGCTGCTGGTTTGGCTGTTGTTCGGCGACGATCGCAAGAACGGCACGCTCAAAAACGAGATAGCCCAAGGGCTTGCGCGACGCGACCTGTTCGCAGGCAAGTGCCTGGTGTCGATTGCGTGGGGCTTGATGGGGCTGGCGGTCATCCTGATCGTGTACGTTGGCAGCGCGGCGCTGCTTCTGGAAGGCCCCGTTTTAGAACCTGCGACGCACCTGGTCAAAGGCGTGCTCTCGGCTTTGCCGTTCACGGTGGCGTGCGTGGTGCTGGCAGTTGCCGCGTGCATCGTCTCGCCGAAGCCCGCCAACGCGTTTATGATATGGTTGACCGTCGTGTGCCTGGTTCCCATGGCGCTCGACGCGGTGGGCCGCGTGGTCGAGCCGGTGGCCGTGCTTGCCAGCTGGATGCCGTACAACTTCTTCGCGAACGAGGTGCTCATCAACATGAGCGGCGCGGCGGAGTTCTTATGGGATACGCCGCAAGGCTTGGCGAAGTGCCTGATCTCCGGGTTCGCGGGCATCGCGGCGTTCTCGGCGGCGGGCTTGTGGCGCATTGGAAAAACGGAACTGTAGCGAAAGGGGGAGGGCATGCCGAGCGGGACGTTCGCTATCGCGCTGCTGCTCGCGCTGGGCGCGGCGGCATGGTTCGGCATGCGCTGCTTCGCGCTCAAGCGGTCGCTGCGTCGCGCCGATCGCGAGCTGCGCGATATCGTGGAGCATCTGGAGGACAACCGCATCGTGAAGATGCCGTGTCCCGACCGCGACCTGGAAGCCTTCCTGCGCACCGTGAACCGCGCGCTTGACGGTATCCGCCGCCAATCGGTGCTCTACGCGCGTCGCGAGGTTCAGCTGAAAGAGCAGATCGAGCGTATAAGCCACGACTTGCGCACGCCGCTCACTTCGATCCAGGGCTACTTGGCGCTTGTCGATGCGGGACCTTTGAGCGAAGAGGATCGCGCGGCGCTTGCCACGGTCGAGCGCAAGGCGGAATCGCTGCAGCGCCTGATCGCGCAATTCTACGAGCTTTCGCGCGTGCGCGGCGAGGGGTTTTCCCTGGAGCTTGCAAAGGTGGACGCGGCAAGGCTGCTGCGCGAATCGATCGCGGGACAGTACCGGTTGCTGGAGAAGCGGGGGACGAGCGTGCGCGCGTCCATCCCGGACGGCCCGCTTTTCGCGCGCGCGAACGCCGATGCCGTGGAGCGCGTGTTCGCGAACCTGGTGCACAATGCCGGCAAGTACGCGGCAAGCTGCTTTGTCGTGGACGCGGCGTACGCGCGCGAAGGATCGGCGCCGTGCGGCGGCTGGGTGACGGTGTCGTTTGCCAACGATGCCGAAGGCATCGACGAGCGCCAGGTTGCGCGCTTGTTCGAGCCGTTTTACACGGTCGACGCCGCCCGATCCCAGGAAAGCTCCGGATTGGGGCTTTCGATCGCGCGTCACCTGGTGGAGCGTATGGGCGGCACGCTTGATGCGCGCGTCGAAGCGCGGGACGCGTCGACGTGGATCGTGTTCGAGGCTAGATTGCCCGCTTGTCCAAGCGATTCTCGGTAGACGCTCGGGGTGGCGCCGTAAATGCGCGCGAACAGCTCGGCCAGCCGTTCGGGACGATAGCCCACGGTTGCGGCAGCTTGCGCGACGGACGCGCCGCTCGAGGCGAGCAGTTCGGCCGCGCGTGCGCACCGTTTTCGCTGACGGTATTCGACGATGGTGCACCCGTAGGCTTGCTTGAATGCTCGACGCAGCTTCGTTTGCCCCATGCACGCGATGCGCGTCAGTTCAAGGGCGCTGACGGGATCGGCCAGCCGTTCGTCGAGGCGTTTCCGAACGCGTTCGATCGCGCGGGCGTCTTCGCGCGAAAGCGCGCTTGCGAACGGGCTTCTTGCTTCGTCGATGCCCGACCGCGCGGCTAGGCTGCGCGACTTGTCCACCACAAGGGCCACCGCCTCCTCCACCTTGCTTCGATAGAACAGCCGTGCCGATGCCCCCGTGCCGCGGTACGCTTCGATTTGCTTCATCAGCACGATCATCTCGGAAAAATCGGTCAGTCCGTCAATGCTTGCGAACGCATCTTCGGCGGAAAAGGACTCTCCGCGGTATATCGCGCCCAGGTAGCGTTCGTAAAAGGGCGGCGTCAGCATGATGCCCACGCTGTGCAGAAGCTGGCCTGCTTTGTGGGAGGAGTTCCAGGAGCATCCTTTGGTGGCGTGCCCCTCCAAGTACGGGGCTTTTACGACGAGCCCCGTGTCCTGCCTGACGTACGATCCTGCTTGCAGGTAGCTCACCGACACGAGTCGCGGATGAAGGCAATGCTGCTGAAAATCTCGGCGAAATCTCATCGAGGTAACCGATACGGCGAAATCCCGATTCGCGTACACCCAATAGTAGCCGGATGCCTGGTCTTCGGGCGCGTAAAAGAAGCGCCCTTCGCGCAGCGGCGTAGCGTGCCCGTCGGCGCTCGTGCGCGGAGCTTCGCGCATGTTCAGGTCGCGTACGCAGGGCAGCACGATGTCTTGCATGATATTGAACGTAGAGCCTTCCTGTCGATTCAACGCGACCTCCTTGCGATTCGACGCGTTTGCTCTCTTGCGCTTGCGCGTTGCTTGCATGACTCATAAGTTAGATAAAGTTAACATAAAAGGAGGAACGTGCGGCATCGCATGCCGTCGTTCGCAATAGTCACACGTTCCGAAGGAGACGCCATGACTCGTCAGCAAGAAAAGCGCGCCGTTATGCTTGAGCAATCGCCCGGAAGGCTGATGGCGTCGTTGAGCCTTCCGGGCATCGTCGGCATGCTCGTCATAGGCTTGTACACGTTCGTCGATGCCATATACGCCGGTCAGCTTATCGGCGTGGACGCCATGGGCGCCGTTTCGGTGGCGTATCCGTTCACGTTCGTCAGCTCTGGCCTGGCGGCCATGATCGGCATGGGGTCGGCTTCGGTGCTCTCTCGCGCCATCGGCGCGTGCGATCAGCGAACCATCGAAAAGGTCATGGGAAACCTTGTGGTTGCTAGCGTGGGATTTTCACTGGTCATCACGGTGATCGGCGTCGTGTTCACACGGCCGTTGCTGATGCTGACGGGCGTTGAGGGCCCGATGCTCGACATGGCCGTGTCCTACCTGCGCATTCTTTTCATGGGAAGCCTGTTCGTCAACTTCGCGCAAAGCTCGAACATGGTCATGCGCGGCGAAGGCGAGCTTGTTCGCGCTATGGCCATCATGGGCGGCGGTGCGGTTCTGAACATGGTGCTGGCTCCGTTGTTCATCCTTGCCTTGCGCGATCAGGGGCTGGGCATCGAAGGAGCGGGCATTGCCACCGTGCTTTCCCAGGTTGTTCTGGGAGGGGTCATGCTGTGGTGGTTCGTCAAGCGCGAGAAAACGGCGCGTATCGGACGGTTGGCCATTGATCGAGACGTTATGTCCGAAGTTCTGAAGGTGGGCGTGTCGGCTTTTCTCATGCAGGTGCTGACGCTGGTTCAGCAGGCCGTCGTGTACCGAGCCGCAGCTGAATGGGGCGGACCTGAATGGCAGGTGCTTTTCGGCGCCGCCATGCGCATCCAGGCGTTCGCCTTCATTCCCCTGTGGGGCATGAGCAACGGCTACCAGCCGGCGGTTGGAACGAACTTCGGCGCGGGAAGGTACGACCGCGTGCGCAAGGTGACGGCGGCTTTCTGTTTGGGATCGACGGGCTTGGCCTTGGTGTTCTGGATTCCCGCCATGCTGGCTCCGCACGCGGCGCTTTCGCTTTTCATTACCGACCCGGCCATCGTGGCCATGGGCGCGCAGGATTTCCGCATCCTGTTCTTCCCGTACGTTGCCATGGGGGCTATGGTCATGGGCATTACGCTGCTGCAGGCCGTTGGGCAGGGAGGCAAGGCGACCGTCCTTGCGCTGGCGCGCCCCATCCTTCTGTTCATTCCGCTGGTGCTGGCCGTTCCCCGCATTGCCGGTCTGGGCATTCACGGCGTGTGGCTGGCCTGCATGCTGACCGACTCCCTGCTGGCGGTGGCTACGGTCATCGTGATGGTCTCGACGCTTCGCCGGATAGGATCGGGCGCTCGGTCTGCTGGCGCATGCGAGGCGCCGCCTGATAACGAGGGTCTTGCGCAAGCGTAGGGCCTTGCGGGACGGACGGGTCGGGCGGGACGCGAGGCGTTGCGAACGCCTTGCGCCGCTCGGCTCGGACTCCGCTCGGCTCGCCCGCCCTTCGTTTGCAAGCGAGCGGCGGGCGCGCTAGCGTGAAGCGGCGTTGACGGCGGCCACGGCTCCGTCGGCTACGGCGGTGGCCACCTGCCGCACCTGCTTCACGCGAATGTCGCCGGCGGCGTACACGCCGGGCAGCGCGGTTTCCATGCGCTCGTTCGTGGGGATGTACCCGTCTTGCAGCACCAGCTGGTCCGCGTAGAGCTGGGTGTTGGGGGCGCAGCCCGCGTATACGAACACTCCGCAGCCGGGATCTTCGATTGTGCGCGTGCTGCCGTCTGCGAGCGATACGAGGTCGATCGCCTCCACGCGGTCGGCGCCGTGCAGGGCACCGACGGCCGTGAAAGGGATCACTTCGATCGCGGGGGTTGCTGCCACCTTGCGGCGGAATTCGTCGACGCAGGCAAGTTCGCGCTCCACGCACACGATGCGAACGCGATGCGCGAAGCGCGCGAGGAACAGCGCTTCTTTGACCGCTCCGTCCGCACCTCCGATGACGTAGACGCTCTTTCCGCGATAGGCGGCCCCGTCGCGCGCGGCGTTGAGTCCGCAGCCCTTTCCCGTCAGCTCGACTTCGCCGGGCACGTCCAAGACGCGCGGCGTGCCGCCGTTTGCCAGCACGATGCGCGGCGCGCGGTAGACGTCCGTGCCGGTGCTGATCGTTTTGACCTCGTCGGCAAGCGCAACGCGTCGAACCTGTTGGTACGCGATGTCGACGCCCGCCGCGATCGCCTGGTCTTGCAGCCTCCGCGCGAACGCGGCGCCGGATTCCGCTTCGGGCATTCCGGCGTAATGGGTGACGGTCGATACGCTTCCGATGATGCCGCCCACCGACTCCCGCTCCAGCACAAGCGTCTTGAGGCCGCGGCTGACTGCGTAGATGCCGGCGCTGATGCCCGCCGGTCCCGCTCCTACGATGACGATGTCGTAATCGTGCATGATGATGCCTCCTTCGCATGGCGTTTCGTCCATTGTAGGCGCGCGTGCTTCCGGGGTGCCCGCACCTTTGCTTATCTGCCTATAACGATGCGTTATGGATGCGGTCGGGGTGCGGTGGCTGCTTTGCAGGCGCTTGGATCGCAAGTCCCTGCCGATCCGCGGGCGGCGCTTGTCGCGTCGGCAGCGCCCGGAAAAGCGGCCCGCACGTCTGCTTTTCGCGCAGGCGGCGCAGGTTAGCCGCTATCATGGGCTTGTTGAGAAACCCGACTGCCGACGGCATCCGTCGCTCTATCAGGAGGAAGGCCCTTATGAACCTGGTTTGCTTGGATTTGGAAGGCGTGCTGGTCCCGGAAATTTGGATCGCGTTCGCAAAGGAGACCGGCATCCCGGAACTCGAGCGCACCACGCGCGATGAGCCCGATTACGACAAGCTGATGGCGTACCGCCTGAACATCCTGCGCGAGCACGGCTTGGGCCTCAAGGAGATCCAGGAGACCATCGCGCGCATCGATCCGCTTCCAGGCGCCAAGGAATTCCTGGACGAGCTGCGCGCCACGACGCAGGCTATCATCATCAGCGACACGTTTACGCAGTTCGCGATGCCTCTCATGGCGAAGCTGGGCTGGCCTACGCTGTTCTGCAACGAGCTCGAGGTTGCCGAAAGCGGCGAGATCACCGGCTTTCGCATGCGCTGCGAGCAGTCGAAGCTGACCACGGTGCGCGCGTTGCAATCGTGCGGGTTCGACACCATCGCCGCAGGCGACAGCTTCAACGACTTGGGCATGATCAAGGCCGGCAAAGCGGGCTTCCTGTTCAAGAGCCCCGATTCCATCAAGGCCGACAATCCCGAGCTGCCGGCCTTCGACGAATACGACGACCTGTTGGCGGCCATCAAGGCAGCGCTGGTTTAGCGTCGCTGTCTTCAAGCGGGCGGCGCGCTGCTCTCGGCGTACCGCCCGCCTTCCATGAGAGCAGCGTGGCCGAGTTCGCAATGACCACGATCGATCCTGCGTTGTGCACGAGCGCCCCCACAACGGGATCGAGCACGCCCGTCATGGCCAGGGCGATTGCGATGAAGTTGAGGGTCATCGAGAACGTCATGTTCAGCTTGATGGCGGTCATCATACGGCGAGAGATCGCAAGCAAGTGGGGAAGGGCTGCGATGTCGTCGTGCACGAGCGCTATGTCGGCGGCGTCCACGGCGATGTCGCTGCCCGTTCCCCCCATGGCGATGCCCACGGTCGCGCGCTTGAGCGCGGGCGCGTCGTTGATGCCGTCGCCCACCATGCATACGGGTTCGCCCGCCGCCTCAAGGCGCTCGATGGCGGCGGTTTTGCTTTCGGGCAGGCAGTTGGCGCTCACGTTCTCGATGCCGACCTGCGCTGCTATGCGCCGTGCCGCTCGGTCGTGGTCTCCCGTCAGAAGGATGGGCTCGATGCCGAGCGCCCTGATGCCCTCGATGGTTTTGCGCGCCGTGTCCCGCACGGTGTCGGACAGGGCGACAAATCCCGCTGCGCGCCCGTTCACGGCGGCGAGCATCAAGGTGCATCCTTGGTCGGCGTGCGGCAGCGAGGACGCCTCGATCCCTTCGATGCCGTGAACTCCCTGTTCCAGCAAAAGCCCCCGGTTGCCGGCAAGCACATCGTTTTCTTGAACGGAAGCTCGAACGCCGCGCCCGGGGATCATCTGGAAGGTTGCGGGGGGCAGAGGGTCGGCTGCGCTCGCTTTGGTTGTCGCGTGCTCGCGCCACCCGCGTACCACCGCCTTGCCCAGGGGATGCTCGCTCATGCTTTCCGCTGAGGCAACCAAGGAGTACAGGCGATCGCCCCCGCTTACGGCGGTTACCTGCGGCTGTCCGTGAGTGAGCGTTCCCGTTTTGTCGAACGCCACTTTGCGCACCGTTGCCAGGCGTTCGAGAGCATCGCCTTCGCGCACAAGAATCCCGTGCTTGGTCACGTTGCCGATGGCCGCCATAATGGCGGTCGGCGTAGCCAGAACCAGAGCGCAAGGGCAGAATACGACCAGGATAGTGACCGCTCGGATGATCTCGCCCGTGACCATCCAGGTGCCGCCAGCGGCCGCCAACGCCACGACGACGATCCACGTAGCCCAGCGGTCGGCCAGCCGAACGATCTTGGCTTTGCCCGCGTCGGCGGATTCCACCAGGCTGATCATGCGGGCAAGCGAGCTGTCCTCGCCAACGCGCTCGGCGCGCATCTCGAACGCTCCGAATTGGTTCACCGTACCGCTTTTCACCTGGTCGCCCGGTGCTTTGTCCACGGGAAGCGGCTCGCCGGTCATCACCGATTCGTCAATGGAGGTGCAGCCGCTGATCACGGTGCCGTCGACCGCCACCGTTTCTCCTGGAAGCACGCGCACAACGTCTCCAGCCTGCACGTCTTGGGCGGGGACGGTGCGCACGTCGTCTCCGTGCACGATACGCGCCGTTCGCGGGGACAGTTTGACCAGGCCCTCGATGCCTGCCCGTGCTCTCGCTACCGTCAGCTCCTCCAAAAGCGCGCCAAGCTGCATGATGAGGGCGACTTCGCCCGCGGCGAAATTCTCGCCGATGGCCACCGCGGCGATGAGCGCCATGGAAACAAGGACGTCGGCTTTGACGTCGAACTCGGTGACCAGGCCTATGACCGCGCCGATCACGATGGGCGCGCCGCATAAGACGATGGCGATCCATGCCGGATCGAAGGGGAGCAGTCCGGGCGCGAAGAAGCTGACGGCAAGCGCCAAGGCCGAAACCGCCAGCAAGACGATGTCTTTGCGGGTGCCGCCCGCATCCATGAGCTCTTCTACCTTTTCCAACGTCGGTATGCGCACCGCGACGATCTCCTTATACATATACCTATAGGGGTATATGTATAATAGCGCGCCGATAAAAATTATCCAAGGAAAACTTTTATGGTATGAAGCATGTTTCGCTGTCATATAGGGGAGCAGCGGGGACCTTGCGCGCGAAAAACCGCCTTCGCTGGCAGGTTTTTGCGTTTAGGGGTCGTCGCATCCGTCCGGGTAGGCACCTATGAACGCGCACCGTAGAAGCCCAAAGCTATGACCAGGCAAAACGGAAAGCACGCTGTGCTTCAGCGAAGGGAAGGCTCGACCCGACGACCTCAAACCGTCAAAACCTGCCAGCGA
>NZ_DBFOSR010000014.1:0-40785 GCF_048427265.1 Paraeggerthella sp. | reverse complement strand
CCTGCTAGAACGCCTCGCTATGATGGAGCCACGGCATCGCGCTGGTGCCGCCATCGGCGAGAAAGGGAACGGCCATGGATCGGCGTCGCGCAAACAACCGTGCGGAAAGCGGAAAGGGCTTCGAACAGCTGAAGCCCTTTCGCTCCGAAGCATCCGACCGAGGAGCGCTCATTTGGTTTCTCGCAGCACTAGGCATAGCCCTGATCGTAAGCCTTCCCTGCTGCGCGCCGCAACCGGCGCACGCCGCGCCCTCGACCATCAACGGCACCTGCTACGTCGAATGCACGAACCCCGAAATCGACGAGCCGATGGGAGGCAACACGTTCGTCGTGCGCTTCCCGCAATACGGAATCGAAGCCACGGGGCACTGCACGTCGGGCCCGATGTACGGAACCCCGCTTCCGGGGCACTACCCGTTCACGGGAACGCGCCTTGGCAACGGCGGCTATGCGATCGCCATCGACTGCTCGGACGCGGGCATGTACCCGAACCACTACTCGCCCCTAGGCGCGCAGAACGTCGGAGAATTCACTATCTACCTGCACGGATCGGTCGAACTTCAAAAGCACGGAAACCCGGCGTACGAAAACGCGGTGCCCGAGGCGTCCGTCGAAGGAGCCCGGTACCAATTAGTTGCCGCCGACGGCTCGGCATGCGCCTCCCTGACCACCGATGCCAAGGGAAAAGCGACGGCAGCCGACGTTCCCCTCGGTCGATACCGGCTGGTGGAAACCGCGGCATCGCCCGGCTACGCCCTGGACGAATCGGATCAGACCATCGTTGTCGAAGGGGGCAAAACCTCTTACGCAAACAGCTGGGAGCCTCCTTTGACCGGATCCATCGGCCTGCAAAAGACGTCGTCAGCACCCGCGGTAACGAACGAAAACCCCTGCTACGCCCTTTCCGGCGCCGTGTACGGCGTATACGATGACCCCGCTTGCACCAACCAGGTGCAGACCATCGTAACGGACGCAAACGGTTTCGGGCAAAGCGAAGCAACCCTATGGCCCGGATCATATTGGATCAAAGAGGTTTCGGCACCGAAAGGCTACGCCCTGAATGCGCAAAGCTATCCCGTTGCGCTAAGCGTGAAAAGCTGCCTCGACGGCAAGGCTCCCCTTGCAAGGGTCGTCGACGAACCGCAGCTTGCCCTTGTCGAGCCCGTCGCACTAAAGATCGATGCGGAATCGGGGACCTCGCAGGCACAGGGCGATGCGACCCTTGCCGGAGCGGTTTTCCAAGTTGAGCATTTTGCCGGCGTGTTCGCAACGCCGGAAGAAGCCGCCGCATCGGGGCTCTCGCCCACGCTCACCCTCACGGCCGTCGCCGACGAGCAAGGCGTTGCGCGTATCGACCCCGCTTTGCTTCCGTCGAACGGCGCCGGATCGGGGCTGCCGCTGGGAACCCTCGTGGTTCGCGAGGTCTCGGCACCGCAAGGGTACCTGCTTTCCGAATCGCCGGCCTTCGCCTGCCCGATCACGGCATCGGGCGACAAGCCGCTCGACGCGCTGTTTCACGCCGCCGAAGTACCCGATCGGGTAATTCGCGGAGACATCGCCATCCTCAAGGTAGGCGCCGGCGAAGGAACCACAGGAGACAAGGCCGAGAAGCGCCCGCTCAAAGGCGTGGCGTTCGATATCGTGCACAAGGCAAGCGGGCAAGTTGCAGCGCGCATCGTCACCGACGACCAAGGCCTCGCCGCCACCGCGCACGCGAAAGACCCCGAACAGGCGGGGGCGCTGCCCTTCGGCACGTACCTTGTGCAGGAAGACCCTGCCACCACACCCGCCGGATACCAGGCCGCCCCCGCGTTCCCCGTCACCGTGGCGGATCACGGGCGCACCTACTCCTACACGGTCGAAAACGATACCGGGACGTTTCTGAAGGTGGTGAAACGCGATGCGGATACGGGCCGAACGATAGCCGGACGCACCGTGTTTCGAATCCTGGACCGCTTCGGCAATGCAGTGCCCTTCAATGCCGATAGCGATGGCGACGCGAAGGCCGAAACCGAGTTCGCCACCGACGAATCGGGCAGCTGCCTGCTGCCCGGAAAGCTCAACGGCGGAGAAACGTACTGGGTGCAGGAAATCACACCGCCGTACGGCTACGTGCTGGACGCAAATCCCGTGCCGTTCTCTCTCGCTGCCGGAAACGGGCACGATCCGAAAGACCCCCTGGTCGTCGCGATCGAGAACAAGCCCCAAACGGCTTGCCTGACCCTTCGCAAGACCGATGCCGCAACAGGGCTGCCCCTAGCCCGACCCGGCATCAGCTGGGAAGTGCGCGCCGCTCAAGACGTGGTCAGCGCCGACGGAACCACGCGTGTATCCCAAGGAGAAACGGTT
The DNA here is from genome assembly GCF_048427265.1 of Paraeggerthella sp. Classification (NCBI taxonomy): domain Bacteria; kingdom Bacillati; phylum Actinomycetota; class Coriobacteriia; order Eggerthellales; family Eggerthellaceae; genus Paraeggerthella; species Paraeggerthella sp. The sequence continues at coordinate 38,437 of NZ_DBFOSR010000014.1, read as the reverse complement.
GCAACGCTGATCTCGGACGACAGTGGTTCGGCATGCGCAACAGGGCTTCATCTGAGCGCGTACGAGATCATCGAAACGCAGGCGCCGCAAGGCTACGTCCGCGCAACCGAGCCCCTGCGGGTCGAGCTTGCCTACGGCGACCCGTCGCAGCCGTGCGTCCATGCAGAAGTCCAGTTCCCGAACCAGTCGGCCCAAGGCTGCATAACCATCGCGAAAACCGATGCCGTCAGCAAAGAGCCGCTTGCCGAAGCGCTGTACGAGATTCGCGCAGCGCACGACATCGTCGCCGCCGACGGGTCGGTGCTTTTGCGAGCCGAAGACGTAGCGGCCACGCTGCTCACCGACGATTCGGGAGCGGCAACCACCGCGCCCTTGCCGCTCGGCCGCTACGAAGCGGTCGAAATCCGAGCCCCGAAGGGCTACCAGATTGACGAGGCCAAGCACCCCGTGGAGCTTGCGTACCAAGATCAAGAGACGCCCCTGGTGGAAGCGCGCTTAGACCTTGCCGACAGTCCCCTGCCTGACGATCAGCCCGAACCCGCTATCGCCGAAACCGGAGACGGTGCGCAATCCGCAGCGCTCTCGATCACGGGCATCATAGCCGCCGCGGCCTTCCTGGCAGTCGCATCGTTCAAAAAAGCTGCAGGACCTTCCGTCCGAGCGGGAACCCGATGCGCCTGATCCCGCAGCCGCCGCACGCGCCCCGGAAGCTGCCAAGCCCAACGTCGAGCAAACCTTGGCGCAGCGCGGGTTCAACACATGAAAAAGCGCGCCGCCCGAACGAACGGGCGGCGCGCCTCAAACCTTGCAAACGCACCTCGCAAACGATGCTAGTTCCCTGCGGCCCTTGCTTCCTGATACGCTTCGACCAGCTTCTTCGTCACTTCGGCGGGCGCGGGCTCGTATCCTTCCAGCTCGATGGAGTACGACCCCGATCCGCGCGTGATCGAGCGCAGATCCTTCGTGTACGTAACCACCTCGGCGTACGGCACGCGCACCATGATGACCGTCTCTCCCGCATCGTTGGAGTCGGTGCCCACGATGCGCCCGCGGCGCGTGGAGATATCGCCCATGACGGGGCCGGCGTACTCCTCCGTCACGGTCACGTCAAGCGTGGCCATCGGCTCGAGCAGAATGGGAGAGGCTTTCTCGCATGCCGCGCGGAAGCCTATGCGCGCTGCGGTCTTGAAAGCCATTTCATTGGAGTCGACCGCATGGTAGGAGCCGTCGAACACAGCGCACTTGACATCGACCATAGGATACCCGGCTAAGAAGCCCTCGGTCATCGCGTCTTGCACGCCCTTGTCGACCGCCGGGATGAACCCGCGCGGAATCTTGCCGCCCACGATCTCGTCCGAGAACTCGTAGCCGCCGCCGGGATTCGGCTCCAAGCGCAGCCAGCAATCGCCGAACTGACCGGCACCGCCCGTTTGCTTCTTGTGACGGCCCTGCGCTTCGGCAACCTTGCAGATGGTCTCGCGATACGGAATGCGGACGGGCACCAGCTTCGCCTCGACGCCCGTCTGCTCCTTGAGTCGGGCCAGCAACGTGTCCACCTGGGCATCGCCCATAGCGGTCACGACGGTCTGATGCGTCTCCTCGTTGCGGCTCACGCGCAGCGTGGGGTCGTTCTCAACGGCGCGCGTCAGGAACGTGCCCAGCTTGTCCTCGTCCTTCTTGTTGACGGCCTCGATGGCAACCGGATACTGCGGAATGGGAAGCGGCAAGGGATCGATAGCCACGGAGCCCGACTTCGACAGCGTGTCTCCGGCGCGCGTGTCCGTCAGCTTCGGAACCACGATGATGTCGCCCGCCTTCGCGCTCTTCACGTCCGTGGCTTCCTTGCCCATCATGACGTACAGGTGACCCAGCCGATCCTTCTTCCCCGTGCGGGCGTTCACCAGCTCCATGCCCGGCTCGAGCACGCCGGATATGACCTTGAAGAAGCTCAAGCGACCGACGAACGGATCCGATACCGTCTTGAACACGAATCCGGCAGGCTCGCCCGTCTCGTCCACGAACGTTTCCTCGCCGTTGGCCAAGCGGAAGCGGCCATGATGGCGCGGATGGGGGAAGTAGGTGGCGATGTCTTCCATGACGCCCTGTATGCCCTGCTTGATGATGGTGGACCCCACGAACACGGGAATGAACAGCTCTTGCGCGATAGCCTTGTCCAGCAGCTGCTCCAGCTCCGCCTGCGTAAGCTGCTCTTCGCCGTCCAGGTACTTCATCATCAGCTCGTCGTCAGCCTCTGCCACCAGGTCGCACAGCTTGTCGCGCGCCGCCTGGGCCGCATCGGCGTAATCGGCGGGAATGTCCTCGACGCGCTCCGCGTCGCTGCCCTCGTCGAAATAGCGCGCCTTCATGCGAATGACATCGATGACGCCCTTGAAGTCCGCATCGACGCCGATGGGGATGGTCACCGGGCCCAAACGCGACCCGAAGCGCGCATGCAGAAGTGCCATAGCGGTGTCGAAGTCGGCGTTCTCGCGATCGATATGATTGATGAACACGGCGCGGGAAAGACGCATGTCCTCGGCCTCGCGCCACAGTTTGGTGGTCATGACCTGCGGTCCCGCCACGGCATCCACCACGAACAAGGCCATCTCAGCGGCTTGCATGGTAGCCAGCGTATCGCCGATGAAATCCGGGTGCCCCGAAGTGTCCAGCAGGTTGATCTTGTAATCCTTGTACGGAACGGGAGCGATGGACGTGCCGATGGTGAATTTGCGCCGGATCTCCTCATCGTCGTAATCGAGGTAGGATTTCCCGTCGTGCGTCGTGCCCATGCGGGGCGTACGACCGCTGACGTGCAGCATCGCTTCGGCGAGCGACGTCTTGCCGGCGCCGTCTTGGCCCACCAGCACAATGTTGCGCACGTGTTCGGTAGCAGGAGCTGCCATGTTGACCACCAACTTTCGTGTTGCGTGATCCTGCGCCTTCGCCATGAATTCCCAGGCGCGAACCACAGTCGAGCCTTACATGCCTACTTCACTCTCGCGCTCGATGCGCGAAAACCGCTGCCATCAGTGTATCGCATGCAAGCGCCGGTCGCGAGCAGATAATGACCGCAGACCTTTGAAGAAGTCGCAAAGAATTCGTTACCGAACGATGACAATGCCGCGAAGAGAAGCAATATCGGATGCCGAGCGAAAACGCGCCCCGTATAATCGAGGAAACCACACCGCGGGTTCAGCCCGCCGACCGCAAGCGAGGACGTATGAGCAAGCACGCACCCATCATCGACGTCAGCCCCGTTGCCAGCGCACGCGACAACGCAGGTCAGACGCCTTCCAGCCACGATCGCTTCGTGGCACCGTCGTTCGGAAAGCAGGCGGCGAAGAAGCCCGCAGCCCCTGCCGCTTCGGCAACGGTCATAGGCGCAGACGGGACCGCCGCCAGCAAGCCCAACCCCATAGGAGGCGCGGTGCAAACGGTCGTCGGCGGCGCGATCATGCTGCTGGGAGTCCCCATGCTCGTTTTGCCCGGCCCCGGCTTGGTCGCCATAGGAGGCGGAGCCGTCATCGCCGGGAAGGGCATCAAGAAGATCCTGGGCAAATAGCCCCGCACGCAACCGGACGCCCCGACGGCGAGACCGGACGCTCTCACACCGCACGCATGCGCACGCTCATATCGAGCGGCTTCGCCGAAAACGGCGCGGTCGTAGCCAACCCATCAACGCCCGTCGCAGCATACGCGCCGGCGTTGCGGGGATTCACGCCCCCCGCCGCGACGAGTGTGCAGCGCGGGTCGATCCGACGCAGCTCTTGAACCAGCAAGGCCAACTCGTCCGTCGGGATCTTGTCCAGCTGCAGGCCGTCCACCCCGGCGCGCGCCAACATGCGCGCTTGCTCGGCATTCGCCTCTACGAACAGCTTTTTCTCGATGCAGCGGGCTTTGATGGTCGGCAGCTGCTCGACGAACGCGTCGAATCCGCCGAAGAACGTAAGGTGATGCTCGAACACGAGCACCGTTTCGGACAGCCCCAACCGGTGAGGGAACGCGCCGCCCGCCATGACGGCCTCGGTCAACAGATCCTTCGCACCCGGCATGCTCTTGCGCGTGGTCAGCACCTCGCAGCGAGGGTTTCCCGCATGCGCGGCATCCACCATGGCGCGCGTCTTCGTGGCCACGGCCGACAGATGGTCGAACACGTTGAGGCACACCTTCCATGCCGCGTGCAAGTCCGCCGAACGACCGCGCACGGTCATGAACGTCTCGCCAGCCGCCACGCGATCCCCGTCGGCCGCAGCCGAAACCACCTGGCAGCCCAGCTTCGCCATAATGCGCGTCACCACTCCGACGCCGGCCAGCACGCAATCCTCGCGCGTGAAGTAGTCCATCTCCCCCGACTCGTCGCCAATGCCCAGCACGGCGCACGTCAAATCGACGTACGGCACGTCCTCGGCAATGAACCCATCGATTCGCGCATCGGGCATCCTCAGCATAGAACCGGCTCCCTCCATCGACATGTTCGATCACCAGCGCAAACCAAGCCGCGCAACGCCCGCGCAGCAGACGACGAGCGACGCGCGGCAGACGGCAGGCGGCTTGACCGCTGCAGAATTATCACCAATCCAGAATAGTGCTTTTCCGCCCGTTCGCCTAGCTGAACTTTCCGCAGCGCCGCGGGGGCTCGGCCGCGCTTGCCGACGAGCCAGCATGAATGCGAGGCGGAAAGCAGGCGCGCGAAATGCGGGCGCGAATGAAGACCCGTGACAGTTTCGAGCGCAACCGGAACCGCGTGCCAATTCGCGCCCACCTCCTGAGTGCAGGCCGCCAAGCAAGAGTCGACGCGGCTACGCCCGGAACCGCCGAGCGCAGCGACCATGCGCTGCGCTCGGCAACCTCGAAGCAAGCGTTGCCAACCGGCGAACCTTTAAGCGAACGACACGGTCTGCGCCGCATCCGACTCCTCGCGGTATTCACCGAACGCGCTGCGATAGCCGTAGCTCGTCAACCCGCGCAGCTCTTCGTCGCTCGCCGCATAATACGACGTCATCTGCACCAGTTCGCCCGTCAAGTAATCGCGCTTCCTCCACACGATGGCCGAGTGGTAGCCTTGCCCTGTCTCGCCGGTTTCAGGATTCGTCCACGTGCTCACCAGGGGCGTTGCATCTTCTTCGGGAATAAGCTCCATATAGCCGCCCATGGCCTGCCAGCCGTAAGGCTTGAGCGTGATGCTCACCGTCCTATCCTTCACGTCCCAGCCGGCCAGCTCGTAGCCGCCGTATTCGCTCGTGGGCAGCTTCGCGCCTATCTGCGAAACGTCGATCTGCTGCGAGTTCCCGTCGTCGAGCGCCTTGCGCTCGTCAACGGAGAGGGACTCCCAATCCACCGCGTTCAACATAGGCGTGAACGTGACGCTCTTCGCATCGGGGGAAAGGTTCGCGTACTCCACCACGTAGTCCCCCGCCGGATCGATGCCCCCTCCATCGCCCGCTCCCACCGGCACCAATACGTTGCCCCGGTCATCGGCCACCTTGAGCATGCCGGGCGCCAGCGCGCTATCCGGCACGCGGTACAGGGGCCGACCGCTCTCCTCGGTAGTTTCCACCTCGTCGTTGCGAACCACCATCACCGTGCCCAGCTCGGACGACGTGAAGCGCTTGATGCCCATGGTCTTCTCGCCTGCGCTCGTGAAGAACGTCAAATCCTGCGACCCCAGCTCGCGCGGCTGGTCGACCGTGCTCAAATCCAAGCCGGCGTCCATCGAGAAGTTCGCCGTACCGCTTTCGGCATCCGCGCTCCAAGGAGCCCAGCTTTTCAGCACGACGTCCACCTGGTCGGGCAGCGTAGACTCCGGCACGATGCGCTGCATGACCTTCACCTTGCCGTCCTCCATGTACGCGTCAAGCTGGTCAACGGAGCCGGTGCCCAAAGTTTCGCCGTTGCTTGTCAGCTCGTATCCAAAACGTGGAGCCAAGTTCTGCAGCTTCGACCAGTCGTTTTCCTGAGAACCCTGGTAGTTCGACAACTCCGACAAGTCGAAGCCGCCGTCTTCTTCAAGCGTGAAGAACAGGTTCACGATGCTGCGATCGCACGACACGGAGTCCAGCGTCACGCGCACGCCTTCCACTTCCGCCGTCTGCCCCACATCGGCCTGCAAGCTGGAAACCCCCTTCTGCAAGCTGCTGTACACGGGCAGGTTCTTGCCGCCCTGGAAAAACAAGGCGTCGCCCGGCTGCATCTGCAGCAAGCGGGATCCCGCATACGCCGCGCCGCCCAGCATGGCCGCCGCCGCAACAGCGGCCGCAGCCACCACAAAGCCGCGCCTGGTCAGACGCTTTCCCGTAACCGGATGCACGGCCTCGTCCTCGCTTGCCGACGCATTCGAACCCGCAGCCGTCCCGGATACCGCCGACATCTGGGGGATGGAATCGAGCGAGGCGTACGTGCGCTCAAGCTTGGCACGGGCCTCGGGGGGCATCGGGTCGTTCATGCCGCGCGCCAGCAGGCGGCGCAGTTCATCATCGTTGTTCATAGGGTGCGTCATCGGGCCACCTCCGCTTTCTGGTTGTCGTTTCCGCAGTACACGTCCTTGAATCGAGAGCGTGCACGCGCCAGCCGCGCGCGCACCGCGCCAACCGACACGTTCAACATGGTCGCAATCTGCTGCGTGGGAAAATCGTCGAGGTAGAACAGCGTGAGCACCAGGCGATCGTCAGGGGGAAGCTGGGCGATCGCGCGGCGCACGTCCATCGCTTCGTCCCGGTCGGCTCGGTGCTTTCCCCCGGCAATCACGCGAAAGTCGTCAAGAGGAACCGTATCGGCCCCGCCCCTCTCGCGGTCGTCGCGGCTTGAGGGCGCATCGGTCTGAAACGCCTCGGGAGCGTAAGGGGCTTCGCGGCTTCGCTTGTCGCGCATATCGAAGGAAACCCTCAACGCGATGCGCATGAACCAGGTTTCCACGTTGCTGCGCCCTTCGAATCGAGGGATGGCTTGCCAGGCTTTGACGGCCGCCTCTTGCAGCGCATCGGCCGCATCGCACTCGTTCCCAAGCACCGCCAAGACCGCTCGCCATAGCGCAGGCCTGCTTCGCTCGAACAGCGCGACGAACGCCTCGCTGTCGCCTTTTCGGGCTCGTTGCATCAAATCTTCCAAAAGCGCGTCCTCCTCATCTTCGGCCGTTTCATCATTAGACGGCCCGGCCGGCAAAAACGTTACGCGCTTTTGCCCGGTTTCTCGAAAAAGGGCGAATACGCGAAGAATGCGGCGCGCTCGGAACCGGCCCGCAATGAAAAAGGAGGGCCTTCGCACGAAAGCCCTCCCCTATGGATTTCGGAGCCGAACCGTCCGGTCAACAGCCAGAACCCCTTAAAGCACAAGAAATAGAAGTACCTGATCAGAACCTTTTTCTACAACTCCCCGATGATGCGCTTCGTGCGCGCGGACACCTCGGCCTTGGCGCGCTCGACGTCGATCGTGGGCCACGCGCCGTCGCGGTACACCACGCGCCCGTCGCACATGGTCAGGCACACGTCGGCACCATGGCCCGCGTACACCGCGTTCGAGAGCGGGTCGGTCATGGGCGCCCAGGACGGGCCCGACGCGTCGAGCACGCACAGGTCGGCCCGCGCCCCTTCGGCCACCAGGCCGCAGTCCTCGCGCCCCTGCGAGAGCGCGCCCGCGCGCGTGGCGGCGGCGAGCGCCTGCTTGGGCGAGACCGCCGCCGGGTCCTGCGTCGACCCCTTGTACAGCAGGGCCAGCAGGTACAGGTCCTGGAACATGTCGTGGTTGTTGTTCGAGGCCATACCGTCGGTGCCCAGGCACACGCTCACCCCGCGCTCGAGCATCTTGGGGACGGGGGCGAAGCCGCTGCCCAGCTTCATGTTGGACGCGGGATTGACGGCCACGTGCACGCCCTTGGCCGCCAACACGTCGATGTCCCCGTCGTCCACCCATACGCAGTGGGCCGCGGTCACCGGGCCGTCCAGCACGCCCAGGCTCTCGAAGTAGCGCACGGGCGTCAGGCCGCCGTGGCGCTGCTTGCACTCCTCGTGCTCCAGCTGCGTTTCCGACACATGCACCTGCAAGCGAAGCCCGCGCTCGCGCGCGAACTCGGCCATGTCGGAGACCGCCCGCGGGTTCGACGTATACTCGGCGTGGATGTTGCAATCCACCACGATGCGCCCGTCGGCCGCGCCTTGGAAATTCGCGATCAGGTCGATGAGCTGCGACTGCAGCGGCAAATCGTCCAGCCCCACGTCGCCGAACGCGATCAGCGAGTCGCTCAGGTTCATCTTGATGCCCGCATCAATGGCGGCGCGAGCGCCCTCCTGCATGTGGTAGTACATGTCCGAAAAGCTCACCACGCCGTAGCGCACCATTTCGGCGCATGCCAACAGCGTGCCCCAGTAGCAATCTTGCGGGGTGATCTTGGCCTCGAACGGAAACACCGCGTCGTTGAGCCACGCCTGCAAGGGAAGGTTCTCCGCGTAGCCGCGCAGCAGCGTCATGGGCGCGTGCGCATGCGCATTATACAGCGCGGGAAGCAAGAGCTTTTCGCGGCCGTCATACACTTCGCCGAATGCTTGGGCGGCGGCGGACTCGGGCGGCGTGTCGCCCAAGTAGGTAATGCGCCCGTCCGCAACACCCACCCATTGATTTTCGCGAAAGTCCAGGTTATCGTCGAGTAGATTGATATTTGCAAACAGCATGCGCGCCCTTTCTTTCGCGGACCGCATCGTGCGTAGCCCGCTTTCTATCCGTTTCGTTGCTTCAGCTTATGCTATCATGCGCGGTACGACGAGAGACGCGCCCGCCGCAGACGGGCGTTGAAAACCCAGAAAGAAGGAAGTCATGGCAGAAGAATGTTCGCATGAGTGCGGCAGCTGCGGCGTGTCCGGTTGCGGCGATCGCACGGCCCAAGGTCCCTCCACCATCGAAACCAACTCCCGCAGCAACATCAAGCACGTCATCGGCGTCGTATCCGGCAAAGGCGGCGTGGGCAAGTCGCTCGTGACCAGCCTGCTGGCCAGCCAAATGCAGAAGCGCGGATTCAACGTGGGCATTCTGGACGCAGACGTCACCGGTCCTTCCATTCCCAAGACGTTCGGCATCACCAACCCCCTGGCAGCCGACGCCGACGGCATCCTGCCGTCGCAGACGCAAAGCGGCATCAAGGTCATGTCCACCAACCTCATGCTTCCGAAAGACGATGTGCCGGTAGCATGGCGCGGGCCCGTGGTCAGCAACGCCATCCGCCAGTTCTACAGCGAAACGAACTGGGGCGAGATCGACTACCTGTTCGTCGACATGCCTCCGGGAACCTCCGACGTGCTGCTCACCGTGTTCCAGTCGCTGCCGGTTGACGGTATCGTCACCGTGTCGGCCCCGCAGGAGCTTGTGGCCATGATCGTGGGCAAGGCCGTGAACCTGGCTCACGACATGAACGTCGAGCTGCTGGGCCTGGTGGAGAACATGGCCTACTTCAAGTGCGACAACTGCGACAAGGAGCATCATATCTTCGGCGAGCCCCAGGGCTCCGTCGTGGCAGAGCGCTACAACATCCCCGCCTACGCCACCCTGCCCATCGATCCGGCGTTCGCGCGCCTGTGCGATGCCGGCCGCGTGGAGGATTACGACGTGGACGGAGCGCTCGACCCCATCATCGCCCAAATCGAGCAGGCCTGCGCCGCGGAATAGAGAACCCGGCAAGGCATCGCTAGACACCCCTCCCCAACCTCGACGAAGACCTCCTCGGACGTTGCTGCAAGCGTTCGGGGAGGCCTTCTTGGTTTTGAGGGAGAAGCGCGGCCCATTGGACAGGAGCGACCCAGCCCTGCGCCGCAGCCGCCCCCGGGTCGCGGACGTGCCGTAGTCGCCCCTGAACCGCGGACGTGCTGCAGTCGCTCCCGAGTCGCCGACCCGCGCTGCGGCTCCCCGGGCTGTCGATCCGCGCCGCAACCGCCCTCCGGGTCGCCGTTTCGCCCCATTCCCATCGGCAGCGCGCGAAAAAACGCCTTCGCTGGCAGGTTCTGACGGTTTGAGGTCGTTTGATCCGGCGGGACGGGCGCCCGGGAAAATGCAATTCAGCAGCTAGGATCCATGATCAGGCAAAACGCAAAACGGGTCCGGCGGCGGCGAAGAGTATGGCCGGCTCGGCAACCCCTAACCGTCAAAACCTGCCAGCGAAGGCGGTTTTTCGTGCGCAAGTTCCTTGTAGACGTTAATTCACCAGCAAAACTCGCTCGTTTTGACAGAAGGTCGAGCTTTCGCGGCACCGCGAAAAAACTCGGTTCCATTTCGCAGTCCATACGCATGCGCGACGCGGCGTGCCCCACAGGCCGATCGCCGTATATCGTGCTGTACCCCGTGTCCCGTGCGCATCGCGCCGCTCACGAGAACGTACGGTGAAAATTCATGGGGGGACCCACATTTGTGATATTTCCCCAAACATAAAAAAGCAGGCCAGACAATCACTGCCTGACCTGCGTAATTAATGGTGGAGCCTAGGGGGATCGAACCCCTGACCTCATGGCTGCCAGCCATGCGCTCTCCCAGCTGAGCTAAGGCCCCTTCAAAAGTGCGAGGACTAGTATACCCGAATCAGATCGAGGGTCAAGCGGTTTTTTGAAAAAATTTTTGAGCATGGGCACAAGCACCCTCGAGCACTTTCGAGCGCCCTCAAGCAGCCGCACTGTGCCTCGCGCGCAAAAAAGAAAGGCGGCCGTTCGATCGACCGCCTTTCGGCTTTGCTATTCGGTTTTCTCGGACGCGTAGAATGTCGCTTCGTCAAACAAGTCGGCGATCGATTTCCCGTCCGCAAAAGGAAGCGTCAAGAACTCGCTCACCGTAGGCACCAGGTCGCTCGCGTCGACATAGTGCCCCTTGTCGTTGAGCCGATCGGTAGCCTGAGCGCGCCAGTACCGGTCGTTCACGTCGGTAAGGTAGTACGTTGCGCTGCCGACCTCCATGTACACGGAATGCTTCGCGTGCAGGTAGTTCGGCAGCTCGTCAAAGGATACGTCGAGCGCCTCCGCTGCTTTCGTTCCCATAACAACCCCTTTCGTCCGGGATTACCTTGCGCTTATCATAGCAAGAAGCGCGGGGCGTTTCGTCGAAAAACAAATATTAGCTGTCCGCGAATCGAAGAAACGCCTAGGCTCGCCCGCGCGACGCGCTGCGCGACTTCGCGAAAGACACAAGCATTGGCAGCCCGCCAAGAGCGCAGAGGACCCATACGGCCACAGCCGTCACCGACGACACCTCGAGCACATGCACGCCAACGCCCACCAGAGCCCATAGAAACACCAGCTGAAACGTCACATCGCCAAACTTCGCCCACATGAAAAGACCCAGGGAAACAACGCCCGCCGTCAACACTACGACGGACAACCCGTTCAAAAGCGGAACGCCCCCTCCAACCGCCCGTGTGACCACGATAGCCAGATTCGACAACGTCGCAACCGTCACCCATGCCGTATAGATGGAAACGGGAACCCAGCCAGCAAGAGAATCGGTCCCCCGCCTGACGGTCAAATACAGCGCCGCCAGAACAAACCAGTCGATCAGAATAACGACGAAGGAAGCAGCGATCATCTGGAAATGCCACAGCACCAGCCAGAGCACGTTCAAAACGCTGCTCGCAACGAACAAGCCGGCCGTCGGCGTGAAGAGCCTACGTCGGGCGGAAGCGCCTTTGGTGTAGGAAACCAGCCACACGATCAGCGCCACATAGATCAAGGACCAGATGGAAAACACGTAGCCCGCCGGTGTGAACCAGGCGAACACCCCGTACGCAACCGTCGCCGACGTAACACCCCAAGCCGCCCGGCCTCTATGGCCACGTTTCCCGCAACGGTAAGCACGTACGCAGTCCACATAACCACTGTCTCGGGCGTTAGGCGGCCGCGATGCCCGCCCGATTCGACGGCGGACGAACGACGCGTGGCGACGGATGCGGTTGAAGCACGATACGCACGACCGGACATGGTGCACCTCGCTTTTCTAGGAGCATTGAAGCTGCTGAGGATCGATACCTCAGCATAGCCCCAAGCAGGCGCGACAAGCGTAACGGGACCCTCTCGATAAGGGATCGCTTCGGTACGCTCAGCTCATGCGGATGCGCAGGAAGTCGCCCGGCCGAAGCTCGGCCTCGACCAAGAACGCATAAGACTCGGCAGCGCGGTTCGCAACGGCCACCGGCACGGGCGCCGGGCAAGGATCGTCCTCGTCGGGCCGAGGAACCCACGCAAGGTTTCGCGCCGACACGAAGCCCACCGGCCGACGAGGCGAGAGGACCTCCAAGCGGTCGCCTTCGCAGAACCGGTTCCGACAGGTCGCGCGCACGCGCCACAGCCCTTCCCCGGCGGGCTCGCACGACTCGACCGTGCCCGCGTGCAGGCATTCCTTCAGGTAGCCGTCGCGGTCGGGCGCCTGCTCGGCGTCGCCGTAGTAGAACCCCGTGCCGTACGGGCGATGGGAAATGGCAAGCAGCTCCGAAGCGACCTCGGCCGGATCGGCCCCGTCGAGCACCGAGCGGTACGCGTGCACCACCGAGGCCACGTAGAACGCCCGCTTGTTGCGTCCCTCGATCTTGAACGAATCCACGCCCGCGGAAGCCAGGTCGTCCAGATGCACCAGCATGTTGAGGTCCTGCGCGTTCATGACGTAGGAGCCGCGCACGTCCTCCTCGATGGGATAGTACTCGCCCGGGCGCTTCTCCTCCACCAACGCGTAGCTCCAGCGACACGGCTGCGTGCAGTGCCCCTTGTTGCCCGAGCGCCCCGCCATGACCGAGCTGATCAGGCAACGACCGGACACCGCCATGCACATGGCCCCGTGTACGAACGCCTCGATCTCCAGCTCGCGCGGCGCATCGGCGCACATGCGGGCAATGTCCTCCACGCTCATTTCCCGCGCGCACACCACGCGCGACGCCCCCAGCTCATGCCAAACGCGCGCCGCTTCGGCATTGGCTACGGAAGCCTGCGTGCTCACGTGCAGCGCCACGCTGGGCGCATGCCTCTGCGCAAGGCGAAACGCCCCCAAGTCGCTCACGATGAACGCGTCCACCTGCGCGGCGGCAAGCGCCTCGAGGTATTCCGGCAGCGCCGCCAAATCGTCTGCATGCATAAGCGTGTTCATGGTCACGAACACGCGAGAACCCGCAGCGTGCGCGAACGCGACCGCGTCGGGGATATCGGATAGCGCGAAGTTCTCGGCACGCTGGCGCATCCCGAACCGATCGGCAGCTAAGTACACCGCGTCCGCGCCGAAGCGCACGGCAGCCTCCAGCTGCGCACGCCCTCCAGCGGGGGCAAGCAGCTCGGGAGTACGATTTTGACCAAGCATAGTCGAAACCTCGTTGTTCGTAAGCGAGCAAAAGGCCGTGCAGCGTCCGAAACCGCCGCGATGCATCGCCGAGCGCGCGAAAGCGGCGATCAAGCGACGGAACCGTGCTGCACGACCCCGTAACGTCATCCGGCCTCGTCAGCCGGCAAATCTACAGACAGCCTAAGCCAGAGAAACCCGCGGCCCCTGCGGGGTGTCCTCGATAACGAACCCAAGGGCGCACAGGCCGTCTCGAACGGCGTCGGCACGACCCCAGTCCTTGGCCGCACGCGCCTCCGTGCGAGCCGCCAGCAGCGCTTCCACGGCCTCGGACGCATCCGAGCCAACGTAACCGGCCACGTCCGCCGCCAAGGGAACAACCTCGGCGGGATACGCGTCGGACTCGTCGCAGTCGGCAGCCGCCGCCACGTCGATGCCGAACACGCCCACCAGTTCCACGATGGTATCGCGCACCTCGCGCACGATGGGCACATCGGAAAGCGAGAGCGTTTTGCCCGTAACCTGCGCGTTCACGTCGGCCACCAGGTCGAACACCTCGCCCAGGGCGCGGCACGTATTGAAATCGTCGTCCATGGCCAAGATGAACGAGATCTTGGCCTCTTTCGCGCGCTTCATCAGCTCGCGCGTATCGAGCGGCGACGGAACGTCCTCCACGTTCTCAAGCTGCCAATCCAGATTGCGAACCGCGTTCTCGATGCGTCCGAGCGCCGCTTCGGCCTCGGCCAAGCGCTCGTCGGAGAAATCCAAGGGGCTGCGGTAATGCGTCTGCAGCATAAGGAAGCGCAGCACTTCGGGGCGCGTCGTTTCCAGCACGTCGCGCAGCAGCATGAAGTTGCCCAGCGACTTGCTCATCTTCTCGGCGTTGATCTGCAGCATGCCGCCGTGCATCCAGTAGTTCGCGAACGTGCAGCCGCACGCCGCTTCGCTTTGCGCGCATTCGTTCTCGTGATGCGGAAACACCAGATCGGCGCCGCCGCCGTGAATGTCGAACGGCAGTCCTAGGTACCTGCGCGACATGGCCGAGCATTCGATATGCCAACCGGGACGGCCCTGGCCCCAAGGCGACTCCCACGAAGGCTCGCCGGGCTTCGCCGCCTTCCACAGCGCGAAGTCGAGCGGATCGCGCTTGCGGTCCTCGATGCCTTTGCCGTCAGCGCGCAGCTCGCGGTGGCCGCATTCCATCTCGTCGACGTTGCGGCCCGACAGCTGGCCGTACGCGGGGAACGACCGCACGGCGAAGTACACGTCGCCGTCCACTTCGTACGCATGGTCGCCGTCGATCAGCTCCTGGATAAGCTCGATCATGGCCGGGATCTCTTCGGTCGCCTTCGGCCGAATGTCGGGATCGAGCACGTTCGCCTTGCGCATGTCCTCGATGAACGCAGCCGTGTACTCGGCCGCCACGGCAGACGCCTCGCGCCCTTCCTCGTTCGCCTTCGCGATGATCTTGTCGTCGACGTCGGTGACGTTCTGCACGAACGTCACGTCGAAGCCGCGCCACATGAAGTAACGACGGATGACGTCGAAGCTGATGAACGTACGCGCGTTGCCGATGTGGATGTAGTTGTACACCGTGGGCCCGCACACGTACATGCCCACTTTGCCGCGCTCGCGCGATTCGAACGGCACCTTTTCGCGCGCTTTGGTGTTGTAGAGTTTGATCATGAGCGCCCCTTCTGCTCCTCAAGTTCCTTCAGCCTGCGTTCGAGCGCCTCGATACGCTCGCATTGGTTCGCGCACCGCTCCTCGATGGGATCGGGCAGATTCTCCTTGTGCTGCGCCGCATCCTTCGCTTCGCTTTCAACGCGATGCCCGTCGCGCACCACCACGCGACCGGGAATGCCGACCACCGTGGAGTTCGGCGGCACGTCGTTCACCACCACGGCGCCGCCGCCCACTTTCGAGCCGTCGCCTATGGTGATGTTGCCGAGCACCGCCGCACCCACGCCCACCAGCACGTTGTTTCCCAGCGTAGGATGGCGCTTTCCGGTTTCCTTACCGGTACCGCCCAGCGTGACGCCCTGGTACAGCGTGCAATCGTCGCCGATGATCGTGGTTTCACCGATGATGACCCCCATGGCGTGGTCGATGAAGAAGCGTCGGCCTATCACGGCTGCAGGGTGAATTTCCACGCCGGTCATGAAGCGCGTGAACTGCGACGATATGCGAGCGAGGCTTTTCAGCCCGTGGTTCCACAGCCAATGCTCGACCACATGAGACCAGCGGGCATGAAGACCCGGGTACGTCAGCCAGATGACGAACGAGTTCTGAGCTGCGGGGTCGCGGTCCTTGACCGCTCGGATGTCCTCGCCAATGGTTTTGAATATGTTCATGAATACCCTAACTGTCGATGTGGAATTGTAGCATAGCGAAGCGTGCCGGCTGCAATTCGGGGCAGCCGACCCCTAACGACATCGACAGAGCAAACAGACTGCGGTAGCGGATATGCCCTCTTCACGGCCTTCGAAACCCAAACGCTCAGTCGTGGTGGCCTTCACGCCCACGCTGTCGACCGAAACTCCCATAGCCTGCGCAAGGTTCTGACGCATTTGGTCGCGATACGGCGAAAGCTTCGGGGCCTGCGCCGCTATCACGCTGTCCACGTCAAGGATCTCGTAGCCGCGATCGCGCACGAACGCCGCCACGGCTTCCAAAAGCTTGAGGGAATCGGCGTCCTTGAAAGCGGGATCGGTATCGGGGAACAGCTTTCCGATGTCCCCGCCGCGCACGCCGCCCAGAAGCGCGTCAGAGATCGCATGCGCCAGCACGTCGGCATCCGAATGGCCCAAAAGCCCCCGATCATACGGGATGTCCACGCCCCCCAAAATCAGTTTGCGACCCTCGGCGAACGCATGCACGTCGTAGCCCTGCCCGATGCGCAGGTTCGACAACGGATTGTCGCTGCAGGACATGCTCATGAGCGGACCTCCGGAAAAGTCGTCGCGCCCGCCACTATTCTTCCATCCCCTTCATGTACATGGCCCGTACCGCCGCTACCAGCATCAGGTAGTCCTCGGGCACGGTCAGCTTGATGTTGTCGCGCTTTCCTTCGACCACGAGCACCTTGCCGCCCAGACGCTCGATGAGCGACGAATCGTCCGTGCCCATGAACCCGTCGGACAGCGCCGACGCGTGGGCGCGCCGGTAGATGCCCGCGCGGAACACCTGCGGCGTCTGCGCGTTCCAGAACACGCGGCGATCGGGCGTTCCCATGATGACGCCGTTTTCGACCACCTTGAGCGTGTCGACCGCCGGATGCGCCACCACGGCGCCGTCCGACTCGATGTTCCCCTTGAGCGTGTTGATGGTGTGCGAGATGAGCTCCGGCGTGATGAGGGGCCGCGCGCCGTCATGCAGGATGACGTAGCCGTAGTCGTCGGGCACGTACTCCAAGCCCGAAAACGCCGACTCCTGGCGGCTGGGACCCGCAGGGGCCACTACCACGGGCGTCACGAACGGGAACGGGTCGATGGCGCGCTTGAGGTATTCGCTGCAACGTTCCTCCGGGCACACGATAACGATGAGACCGATGTCGCCCACCGCGTCGAACGCCTCGGCCGACCAGGTAAGAATGGGCTTGCCGGCAATCTCCACCAGCTGCTTGCCGCCCTCTTTGCCAAAGCGGTCGCCCGTGCCGCCGGCCAGTATGATGGCTGCGGTTTGCGGGTTCTTGTCGACCTCCCCTTTAAGCCCTCCCATCGCCTGCGAGATCGCATCGAAGTCGAAGTGGTCGAAGGCAAGCTCCGGAGATTTCAGAACCTCCGAGGAGAATACGGGGTCGATGGTCTTGGTCATACCGTTCCTTCTTGTAGGTCGTTCGTGGCATCATACAGTTCCGGCGGCCATTCGACCGCCGGAATCTTGTTAATCAGCTGCACCGCCGGACAGGGACCCGCCGCCGGACACGCCGGCATGGCCCAAGTCGTAGTTCGTCAGCAGCAATTCTGCGTCTCTTGCTATGCTATCACGTTTCCGAGGCGCGGGGATAGACCCGGAACCCGACGTGAACACCAGCTCGCCGTCGACCGCGTCCACGTCGATGACCGAACCGCTGGTCCACTTGCCCTCGAGGATTTCCTCGGACAGGGGGTCTTCCAGCAAGCGCTGGATGGCGCGGCGCAAGGGACGAGCGCCGTACGCCGCGTCGGTCCCCTCTTTCGCGACGAGCCGGCATGCGGCGTCGCTCAAGTTGATGGACATGTTCTGGTCGATCAAGCGCTCGCGCAGGTCGGCCACCATGAGCTTGACGATTTCGGCGATCTGCTCGTCGTTCAAGGACTTGAACACGATGATCTCGTCGATGCGGTTCAGGAATTCAGGCCTGAACAGCTTCTTCATCTCGGCCATGACGCGGCTCTTGATCTCCTTGTCGGACAGGCCCGCCTGCTCTTCGGTGGAGAAGCCCAACGTGGTAGGCTGCGCGATTTCGCGCGCGCCCACGTTCGACGTCATGATGATGACCGTGTTGCGGAAGTCCACCGTGCGGCCCTGCGCGTCGGTCAAGCGACCTTCCTCCAGAATTTGAAGCAGGATGTTGAACACGTCGGGGTGAGCCTTCTCGATCTCGTCGAACAGCACCACCGAGTAGGGACGCTGGCGCACGGCCTTCGTCAGCTGGCCGCCCTCGTCGAAGCCGACGTAGCCCGGAGGGCTGCCCACCAGGCGCGACACGCTGTGCTTCTCCATGTACTCCGACATGTCGAAGGACAGGAGCGCGTCCTCGGAATTGAACAGGAACTCGGCGAGCGCCTTGGAAAGCTCCGTTTTACCCACGCCCGAAGGGCCCAGGAAGATGAACGAGCCGGCCGGACGCTTCGGATCCTTGAGGCCGCTGCGCGAACGGCGGATGGCCTTCGACAGCGCCGTGACCGCTTCCTCCTGGCCGATGACGCGCTCGTGCAGCACGCCTTCCATGCGCAGCAGCTTCTCGGTCTCGGCCTCCGTCAGGTTCGACACGGGCACGCCCGTCGTCATGGAGACCACATCGGCGATATCCTCGACGGTCACCTGATGGACGGACTTCTGCGCGTCTTCCTCCCACTGCTTTTCGGCCTCTTCGCGCTTCTTCTTGAGGTCGGATTCCTGGTCGCGCAGCTGCGCCGCGCGCTCGAAATCCTGCGCGCCGATAGCCGCGTCTTTTTCGCCGCGAAGCTTGCGCAGCTCTTCGTCCAGATCGCGCAGCTCTTTGGGCAGGGTCATGTTGCGGATGCGCATGCGCGCGCCCGCCTCGTCCAGCACGTCGATAGCCTTGTCGGGCAGGTAGCGATCCTGGATGTAGCGGCCCGCCAAGCTGACGGCAGCTTGCAGGGCTTCGTCGGTGAAGTGGACCTGATGGTGCGCTTCGTAGCGATCGCGCAGGCCCTCCATGATGCGCAGCGCCTGCTCCTCGTTCGGCTCGCCCACCGTGATGGGCTGGAAGCGACGCTCCAAAGCGGAGTCCTTCTCCAGGTGCTTGCGGTACTCGTCGATGGTGGTGGCGCCGACAACCTGGATCTCGCCGCGCGACAACGGCGGCTTCAAGATGGCGGCGGCGTCGATGGAGCCCTCGGCCGAACCCGCGCCGATAAGCGTGTGCATCTCGTCGATGAACAGGATGATGTCGCCCGCGTCCATCACTTCCTTGATGCACTTCTTCAGGCGCTCCTCGAACTCGCCGCGGTACTTGGACCCGGCAACGAGCGCGGACACGTCCAGCGTGAACAGGCGCTTGCCGCGCAGGATATCGGGAACTTGATTCGACACGATAAGCTGGGCCAAGCCCTCGACCACAGCGGTCTTGCCCACGCCCGGCTCGCCGATGAGCAACGGGTTGTTCTTCTGGCGACGGCTGAGCACCTGCATCACGCGCTCGATCTCGCCGGCGCGACCGATGACGGGGTCGAGCTTGCCGTCGCGCGCCTTCTGCGTCAAGTCGGTGCCGAACTCCTTGAGCACGCTGTCCGACGTGCCGCCGTTCGGGTCGAAGGGGTTGCGACCGGCGTACACCGGGCTCTGCCCCACCAGGTCGTTGAGGGCTGCGCACACGTCGTCGCCCGCCACGCCCAGGCGCGTGAGCACTTCGAGCGCCGTGCCGTCGCCTTCGCGAACGATGCCCAGCAGCAAGTGCTCGGTCGATATGTAGGATTGCCCCATCTGCATGGCTTCGCGCAGGGAGTTCTCCAGCACGCGCTTCACGCGCGGCGTGAAGGACAGGTGCCCGGACACGTCGGTGTCCTCGTCGATGGCGACCACCTGGCGGATAGCCTGCACCACGGCGTCGTACTTGACGTTCAGGCGATCGAGCGCCTGAGCAGCCAAGCCGTCTTTCTCCTGGATAAGGCCAAGAAGGATGTGCTCGGTCCCCACATAGGGCTGATGGAGCGAGCGCGCTTCGTCCTGGGCCAGGACGAGCACCTTGCGCGCCTTGTCCGTGAACTTCTCGAATGACATGTAAGCCTCGATTCTCGCGGCGATACTTCAGTGTTACTCGTCCATGTTAGCACTCGCACTGATCGAGTGCCAATTCACCTGGACGCCGCACACGGCGGCTCCACAAGTCGAGCCGTTGAGGCGACGGGATCCATCGTATCACGACCTTTCGCGCCACGTGCACGAACCGCCGGATTATCCCGAGACGCCCGCATTTGCCAAGGCGTCTCGCAGCGCGTTGCGGGCGCGAACAACCGCGGGTGGCGGGTGCGGGCGGGCGTGCGATGCGAGCCGCGAATGTGGGCGGGCGGGCGGGTGACGGCGGCGCGGACGGGCGGGCGATGCGAGCAGGCACCGATGCCGCTGCGGGCGTGCGGGCATGCGTGCGAGGCGCCGCAGCAACGAAGCCACCACGAGCAGGAAGCCCCGCTGCCCTTGCAGGCGGCACGTTGCGCACGAAAAACCGCCTTCGCTGGCAGGTTCTGACGGTTTGAGGTTGCCGAACGCGCGCTATGGGCAGCCTTTCCCCGGCGCCACTTTCGACCGGGATTCTGACCAGGCGCGATACCGAAGCGCTCGCAGCTTGCAAAACGAAGAGCCGAAACGACGACCCCAAACCGTCAGAACCTGCCAGCGGTCGCCGTTTTTTTGCGCGCAGCTTCCAGCTCGCAACGAAATCCAGCAGGAATCTAGCGGAAACGTTGCGCGAGTCTGACACGGATCTAGCAAAAACCTAGCGCGGATCTAGCGCGGATCTAGCTGAAATCCAACAGAAATTTAGCGCGAATCCAGCAGGAATCTAAACCATAAAATAACTATTGACCTGGTATTATGTGGTGCTAAACTCACACCATGAAAACCATCCTAACCCATACATCGGCCCTTGAATTCTGGCGATCCGAACTCAGCGACGTCGGATCGGCGCGCAGCGTATGCCGCAGCACGACCGTGCCCGAGAAAGCTCCGCACGGCTCCGACATGCGAACGCATGCGCTCGTTCGCGGCGGCACATTGTCCCTGCCCGTCCACGTTCTTGCTCGGGAAAACAGGAAAGCCAGTTCGGCCCTCATCGTTCACCGTGCGCAATCCCTACCGGAAAGATCGTTAAGGGCCGTGTTCTTCCCTGGATTCGACGAACCGGTTTTCGTCACCTGCCCCGAACTGACTTTCGTGCACATGGCGTCGGCGATCGGCTTTCCCCTCGCAGTCCATTTGGGGTACGAGTTCTGCGGCACGTTCGCCCCCGACAAGCAGCACCCCTACGGAATCAGGAACAGGCCCCCTTTGACCAATCCGAGAAAGCTGGCCTCGTACCTAGACAACGCAGGATACCTGCATGGAACGAAAGCAGCCCGCCGGGCACTTCCTCACGTTTTGGGCGGATCGGCTTCTCCGCGCGAATCGACCCTCGCCGAACTGCTAACGCTTCCCTATCTGTACGGGGGAAGCAAGTTGGAGCATCCCGCCATGAACGCTACCGTAGCGATTCCGCAGCACAGCAACTGGACAACCAGCCGCTCCTCTTTTCGATGCGACCTGCTTTGGCGAGACAGGGGCGTGGCGGTCGAATACGACAGCACCCTCTGCCATACCGGCGCGAAGCGCATCGCCGAGGATGCGTCCCGACGCAACGCGCTCGAAGCACTCGGCCTGACCGTGGTGACCGCCACTTGGCGCCAGGTGGCAAACTACCAAGAATACAACCGCTTCGCACGTATTCTGGCCGGCCACTTAGGAGCGCGGATACGACCCGCTTGCTCCGACTATTCGCTCAAGCAGCTTGAACTTCGTCGGCAGTTGCTCAGTCAAAAGGGGCTTTTCGCGTAACGCCAGAAACGCTTCCGACCGTACAACTCACGCAGCGCAGCCGACGAAGCTCGGAGCAACGTCGCAAGCAAAGCGATTGCGGCTGGCACGTTGCGCGCGAAAAACCGCCCTTGCTGGCAGGTTTTGACGGTTTGAGGTTGCCGAGCGCGCGCCTCACGCTGCCCTTCCCCAACTTCATTTTCGATCGGGCTTCTGACCAGGCACGATACTGAAGTGTTTGCGGCTTGCGAAACGAAGGGCCGAAACGACGACCTCAAACCGTCAGAACCTGCCAGCGATCGCGTTTTTTCGTGCGCTGACGGCCCGAACGCAGGCGAAGTCCCGCATAGCCGCCTCGTCGGCCCGAAAGCGCCATCGCCCGGCGCGCGTCCGGCTGTCCAAGCGAGGGGCCGCCAACACGCCAGCGCCTTTGAACCCGCACAAGCAGCGAGGGCGCCCTTTCGGAGCGCCCTCGCATGCAGGTTCTACTTCGCTTCGTCCCTCATGTGCGGGAACAGCAGCACGTCGCGAATCGACGGAGCGTCGGACAGCAGCATGACCAAGCGGTCGATGCCCACGCCCACGCCGCCCGCCGGCGGCATGCCGTACTCGAGGGCGCGCACGTAGTCGTCGTCGTAGCCCATGGCCTCGTCGTCGCCCAGATCCTTTGCAGCCACCTGCGCCTTGAAACGCTCGGCCTGATCAACCGGGTCGTTCAGCTCGCCGAAGGCGTTCGCGTACTCGTGCCCGCAGATGAACAGCTCGAAGCGCTCGGTCAGGTTCTCGTCGTCGGCCTTCTTCTTGGCCAAAGGAGACACCTCGAGCGGGTGATCGATCACGAACGTCGGCTGGATAAGCTTCTCTTCGGCCACGGCCTCGAAGATCTCGGCGATCAGCTTGCCCTTGCCCCAAGCCGCATCGGCGTGCCCGCCGTTCTTCTCCAGAATAGCCACCAGCTCTTCAAGCGTGCGGTCGAAGTTCACCGGCTCGCCCGCCCCTTCGGTGGCAAGCTCGATCATGGACCTGCGCGGCCAGTCGCCCGACAGGTCGATCTCCTGGCCCTGGTACGTCACCTGCATGGTGCCGCATGCGGCCATCGCAGCAGCCTGAATGTAGCCCTGCGTGAGTTCCATCATGCCGTTGAGGTCGGAGAACGCCTGATAGGCCTCCATCGTGGTGAACTCGGGGTTATGAAACGGATCCATGCCCTCGTTGCGGAACTGACGGCCGATCTCGAACACCTTCTCGAATCCGCCCACCAGCAAACGCTTGAGGGGCAGCTCGGTAGCGATGCGCAGATAGTAGTCGCGATCGAGCGCGTTGAAATGCGTGACGAACGGCTTGGCGTTCGCGCCGCCCAGAATGGGATGCAGAAACGGGGTCTCGACCTCGTAGAAGCCCTGGTCCTCCATGTAGCGGCGAATGGCCGCCACGATCTTGAAGCGCTTCTCGAACGTCTCTTTGACCTCGGGATTCATGACCAGGTCGACGTAACGCTGACGGTAGCGCGTCTCCTTGTCGGCCAGACCGTGGAACTTCTCCGGCAGCGGACGCAGGCTCTTGCTCAAAAGTTCGAACGACTGCACGGCCACGGACAGCTGCCCGCGCTTGGTGCGCATCATGGTTCCATGCACGCCGATCCAGTCGCCCACGTCCAGATCCTTGAGCTCCGCGAACGCATCCTCGCCCAAGACGTTGATGCGGCAGAACAACTGGATGTCGCCCGTCGAGTCGCGCAGCTCCAAAAACGCAAGCTTTCCCTGATCGCGCTTGGCCATGACGCGACCGGCCACGTCCACCTCGTCCTCGGTGGAAGCGCCGTCTTCAAGGTCGGCGTACTGCTGGACAAGATCGGTCAAATGATGCGTGTACTCGAACGCGTGGCCGTAGGGGTTCTTGCCCGCAGCGATGAGAGCCGCTCGCTTCGCGCGGCGCACTTCAATGGGGTCGTCTTCGATGATCTGGTCGGTGGTGTCGCTCATCTGCGGTTCCTTTATCTTAGTGATCGATCTTCTCAATGGTGATGGTGACCTGGCGGCCGGTCGGGCCCGTCGTTTCCACCACATCGCCCTTCTTGCGGCCCAGCAGCGCGGCGCCCACGGGAGACTCGTTGCTGATCTTGCCGGCGGCGGCATCGCTTTCCGCGCCGCCGACGATCGTGAACACGCGCTCGCGACCGCCCATGGTGACCGTCACCACCGAGCCGATGTTCACGCGCGAAGAGCGCTTCGGCGTGTTGACCACGGTCGCCTCGGAGAGGATTCGGCTGATCTCGGCGATGCGCGCCTCCATCATGCCCTGCTCGTTCTTCGCGTCGTCGTACTCGGAGTTCTCGGAGATGTCGCCGAACTCGCGAGCAACCTTGATGCGCTCGCCGATCTCGGCGCGCTTCTCGGTCTCAAGGTAGTGCAGCTCTTTTTCGAGGTTGTCCTTGCCTTCTTGTGTAAGAATGAAGTTTCCGTCTGCCATGTTTTCTCACCTGTCCCAATTACAAAAACAGGCACGCTCGTGCTTTCAAGCGTGCTTCCTTATATTTTTCGCTGTGATGAAATGCGCGGCTTCGGTGTTTCCGCACTGATATGAAAAAAGCGGTATGTGCAAGGCCAGACCTGCACATACCGCATACCGAACAAAACTGTTGAGCTATTCGGCCTTTTTCTTAGCGGCGGTGGTGGTCTTCCGAGCCGTCGTCGTCTTCTTGGCCGGCTGCTCTTCCACTACCTCTTCGATGATTTCTTCCTCATCGTCGGCGTCCTCGATGGACTTGCTGCCCATGCCGTCGCGAAGGTTCTTGACGGTTTTGCCAAGCGCGCTGCCAAGCTTCGGAAGGTTCTTCGGGCCGAAGATGAGCAAAATCACCGCAAGGATGATGAGAAGCTCCGGCATCCCCATTCCCAAAATTTTCATACGTTCCTCCAAATTGCTCGTGCAAAGGCCGCGCCTTACGACCCCGCCCCACCCTGCTCGTCAGGGTGATGTACCTATGCAAAAAAGGGATGTTGCAGAAAAGCACATCCCTTCCAAGCTCCATACCTGGGATGACGTGGCTTGGAATCGCGACCCGCATCCCAAAGCGGTTCGCAGCCAAGCCATGCCGTCGTCTGAGGTTCGTATAAGCGATACCGTCGGACAACTCTGGGTATATTACCGCAAATGCACCAGCATGAGAAGCATGCTTCCCGATTTTGCGAGAAATTGCCTTGCAGTCGCCATAGTATGCACTGACGAAGAGGCGCCCCGGCAAAGGGTTCGCAGGTGGCCGCCTTAACGCCCTACCGATCGCCGCGACTCCGAAAACGCGAGGAAGCTGCCCGCGAAGCACCGTTCAAAGACGCACGCAGCCGTTCGGCCTCTGCGGAAGATCGCGAAATCCCCTGGATGCGCTCCAGCCGATCGGCGGCAGTACGGCCCTGCGTCGCGCCCGCATCATCGCCGCGCTTCACGCGCTCGCCGTCGTTGGTGTAGTAAGCGTAATAGTATTCGGAGTCGGTCCCTTCGCAGAACGTAGCGCAGATGCCCAGGATGTTGGCATCGGCTTTTTGCAGCTGCTCGCAAGCTTCCACCAGTTCGGCACGCGTTGCCAGATTCGGCCTTACCACTATCACCGTGCCATCCGCCAACGTGGACAGGATGGCTGCATCGACGAACGTACCCACCGGCGGAGTGTCGAACACCACGTAATCGTAGCTTTCCTCAAGAAGGGACACCAGCTTGGCATAGCGTTTCGACGAGACGATGTCGGCCGGGTTCGGGATGTTCGGCTCGACGTCCAGGAAGTACAGGTTCGGCGTGGGCGTGGCGGCCACGGCCCGCGAAAGCGGCACGGCGTCGGTCAGCACCGCGTACACGCCTGCAGGAGGACGCACCCCAAGAGCGTCGGCCAAGGCCCGCCGGCGCATGTCCGCCTCCACCAGCAGCACGGTCTTGCCCGATGTGGCAATGGCGGGCGCAAGCTCGATCGAGCACGTCGACTTGCCCTCGTTCGGCACCGAGCTGGTAATCACGATGGACCGTATCGGAGAGTCGGGCGACATGAAGCGAATGTTCGCGAAGAGCGTCTTCGCCGCGTTCTGCACTTCGAGCGCGTTGGATGCGGATTTCTTTTTCCTGGCCACAAGTCGCTCCTTTGTTCAGCCGTGCTGCATTGGCCCCGGCTCCTCGCGTCAAGCAGGGCACCGTAAGTTCACTTATTCTAACTTGAGTAGAAGATAGACCCCTCGACGGCTCACGTCAAAGGAAAACCGCTCGGAAGATCTTTGCGACCGTCGGCAGCCCCGACTCTCGCGCTCGACGAGGCGGCGACCCGGACGGGCGGCGGCTCGGCCCCGCGTTGCGGACGGGCAGCAGCTCGGCTCCGAGTTGCGGGACGCGCCCGCAGCCCCAGTTCTACGCCGTCGAAGCCCCCGGGCCGCCGATCCGCCCCATTCCCCCATCGGCCGCGCGCGAAAAACCGCCCTCGCTGGCAGGTTCTGACGGTTTGGGGTCGTTCGACCCGGCAGGATGGGCGCCCGGGGAAACGCAACTCGGCAGCTAGGAGCCATGGCCAGGCGAAACGCAAAACGGGTCCGGCAGCGGCGAAGAGGGCGGCCGGCTCGGCAACCCCTAACCGTCAGAACCTGCCAGCGAGGGCGGTTTTTCGTGCGCAAGGCCTTGGCGGACACCAAGAGCGCTACCAGAATACGGCCTCTCGATGGGAACCCGGCCTTTCGCGACGCCGCAGCGAAAGGCCGGGTCCGTCCCGCGGCTCGATCGCGCGCGTCGCATCGCGCGTGCGCCGCCCCCGGCACCGCACGCCCCCCGCACCGCAAGCCCCCCGCGCACGCCGCGCCCGTGCGCGGGGGGCTTGCGGTGCCGAATTCGCCAACTCCCCCAAGTTGGCATTTCCCCAAATGCAAAAAGGTCAGCCGCGAACGACTGACCTGCAAGTTCTGGTCGGGTTGACAGGATTTGAACCTGCGGCCTCTGCGTCCCGAACGCAGCGCTCTACCAAGCTGAGCCACAACCCGAAGTACTGCTTCAAGCAGCGACGGATATGATAGCACAACGAATCGAAAAGCAAAAGGAAAAATGACCCGAATTTCCGTCAGAATTTTCCCGCCCGTTTCTCGGACTCGCTTTCAGCCGCCTCTCCCGCAGCCTCACGGCCGCTTCGGACAACGACGGCAGCGCGCCGCCCAACGGGAAAAGCCCACGATCGCGGTGCAGACCCCGTCGTCAGCGCGCGGCGGCGCGCTCCTGCTCCTTCTGAGCAAGACGCGCAAGCGGCACGATCTTCGTCATGATCACGCCGTCGGACACCACGTCGCCGTCCTCGTCGTACGCGACCACGTTCCAATACTGCTTGACTCCGCCCGCGCTCGAAGGCTCCTGACGGTCAAGCTCGGCCACACCGCGCAGCACGCCGTTCTTCCCGCTCTTGCGATGACGCACATGCACGTCGATGCCGAAAGGACGCTCGTTATCGAAATCGGTGTTCTGCTCGGTTCCGATGCTCGCCACCGTTTCAAGCAAGGCGATGGTCGCCCCGCCGTGCAGGTAGCCATGCGGCTGGTACAGGTCCGGCGTGATGGGCATTACCGCTTCAACGCGGGTTTCGCAGACATCGGTCGCCTCGATATGCAGGGTATCGGTCAAGGCCATAAGGCTCCTCCTTACTGATCCGCTCCGCGCGGATCCACCATGTTCGAGCCCTAGTATACCCGTCCGACGCCAAAGCATCCCCGGCCAGTCCCGCGAAGCCGTCCGGCCTTACCGAGCGCCCTCGGAACACGACCTGATGAAGCGCTTGACCTCGTCCGGAATGTCACGAGGATGCGGCTCGGGACGCGCGATCAGGTACCCTTGCAGGTAGTCAACGCCCAGATCGAGCACGGCGCGCAGCTCCGTTTCGGTCTCCACCCCTTCGGCAATCACGCGAATGCCGCGGTCATGAGCGTATCCCACCAGGTTGCGGGCAATGTCCTGCTGGTCCTTCTGGCAGTCGATTCCTCGAATGATGCATGCGTCAAGCTTCACGAAGTCAACGTGGTAGTCCAGCAGGGACGTCTCCCCGTTGTATCCGCTGCCGAAATCGTCCACGGCAAGGCGGGCGCCCAAACGTCGCGCCAGCGCTTCTTTGTACACGGCCATTTCGCGACTGTAATCGCTTTCGATGATTTCGATGACCAGGTGCCTGAGCATGCCGCCGTAACGCTCGATCAAGAACAGCTCGTCTTCAGAGGACAGGCGCTGCGTGGCGATGCTGTTCACGAACAGCAAAGACCCTTGACCTACGTAGCGCTGCGAGAACGCATCCAAAGCTCCCAGAAACGTCATGCGCTCGACATGGTGAAGCTTCGACTGCGAACGCGCCAGCGCCAACACGCGATCCGGCGTGGAAATGGACTCCAGCTGGGGGCGCATAAGCGCCTCGAAGGCAATGATCTCGCCGGCCCGAGCATCCACGATCGGCTGGAAATGGTAATCCACAAGCTGCTCGTCGAACAGGCGGTTCAAGTCCTCGCCGGTGTTCACGATGAACGACTTCTCGTCGTAGCTGGCGCGATCGAACGTGAACAGCTCGCCTTTTCGGCTGTTCTTCGCCAGGTACATGGCGAAGTCGGCGTACTCGCGAAGGCGCGCGTAGGCAGTGGCGTCATCGGGGCAGAACGCAGCGCCCATGGAGGCGCGCACTTTAAGCGCCTTCCCGTCAGGAGCAACCAGCACGCTCTCGTCGAACGCACGGCACAGGTCGGCGAACAGCGCTTCGACATCGGCTCGGTCCGAACAGACGTCGACGAACGCCAGGAACTCGTCGCCGGACACGCGCGAGCAAGGACCCTTGTTGCCGAACACCGACTCCACAGCGCGCGCAGCTGCCTTGATGTACTGGTCGCCCCAATCGTGCCCGTACGTGTCGTTGACGAACTTGAGGTTGTCCAAGTCGAGCATGAGCATGGCTCCGAGCCTCTTGCGGCCCCGCAAAAGCTCGGTCACCTGCTGCTCGAACGCGCGGCGGTTCAGCAGCCCGGTCAGAATGTCGTGATCGCGTTCATGCTCCAAGCGGCGACGCGTTCGAATCTCGTGCGTCACGTCTTCCACCAGCCCGTACATCACGCCGCGATCCTCGTCCATCAAAACGACCAAGCGCACCCACGTGATGCCGCGCTCGTCGAAGAACAGGTAGCGATCGTCCCCCTCGCGCTCGACGCGCACGCGGTACCAATCCATGAACCGATCGAAATCATCCGCCGACATGGTGCCCGAGCCCGCGCGCCCCACGCAGAAGCGCGTCGCTTCGGGGCACTCCAAGATGGACAGCGTAGAGAACAACCCCTCGGTATAGCTGACCGTTTCCAGGATGGCGTTGTACTCGAACGCGCCGATGCTGCGATCGGAAAGCTGCAGTATCTGGGACAGGCGCGAAGACGCCGAAGCAACCTGGGTTCCCAACGACTCGATCGCGTCGGAAAGCTCGTCCACCTCGACAATGCCGGTAGGCGTGAACGAAATAGGCTCTTCAGGACCGGTCGCGCGAACCTCTTTCATAAGGTTGCGCAAACGCGATGACGACAACCACGCCACCAGCACGGCCACGATCAGGCCCACGACGAAGGCAACGAGAAACGACCGGAACAAGCTTTCGGAAAGCGCATGCGAAGCCGAGAACAGCCCTTCTTCGGGAGCAATCCCCACAAGCACCCATCGATCGGAGGCGAACGGAGACGTGCTGTCGTACAGCGCCAGCTCCATCGCGGATGCCACGGCGCGCTTGTCCGGGTCTGCCGAGTCGAAAGCCGGATCGACTACCATGCGAGCCTGGTTGTCCAGAAAAGCCTCGATGGAGCCGTTTTCGACGTACAGGCTTTGCGTCGCCCCGCTTGTAGCCAGCACTTCGTACGCGCGCGGTTTGTCCGACAAGGGTTCCACGCCGGCGCTGCGCTCGGAGTCGGCGGCTTGCACGGTTGTGAGCAGGTACGAGCCGTCGCCTCGCTCGTTCAGGTCGCGATACGGAAAAAACGACTCGATGCGATCCAGGCGTATCTCAACGCCCAGCACTCCGCACAATTCCCCCGAAGCGGTTCGAATCGGCACGCTGTACGTCACCGAAGGCGTGCCCGCCCAGCCAAGATCAACCGGTCGGCCCCAGTACCCCAGATCGCTTGTCTCTGCATCGGGATGCTTTTGGGCGGCACGGAGGGGCTCGTAGTAGAAGGCGCTGCGCTGATTGCCTTCGGCAGCCAGCGGAAACGTTGCCGACCACTGGCTGTCCAGGGCTATCTCCATAGTGCGCCCCACGCTGATCGGACACGATGCAACCATGAGGTCCGATCCGCCTTCGGCGTTGACCTTCGGGTTCGAATCGCGAATGTAGAGCGCCGTGCGAGCATCGGCGGCCTCTCCCTCCGCCCCGCCGTTCGCCAGCACGAAGTAGGCGCCGCTCACCTCGTTGTGCCGGATGAAAGACACCAGATCGTCGGCCATCGCATCGATAATGGACAAGGCCACGTCCGAACCCGGAACGATATCGGACACCGAAGCTCCGCACTCAGCCAGCACCTCGTCAACACGATCGGCCACAACGTCGGGCGTCGAGCCGAAGTCCGACCAGCGAAGGACCATGTCGCCTTCGAGGTAGCTTGCCCGACTGGCCACGCGCTCCGAGAACAGATCGTACGCAGCGTCGTCCATCTGGACGAACACGCGACTCCCGGACAGGATCGCAGCGCTCATGACGCCCTGCAAAATAAGCACGATGCAGAAAGGCAGCGCGACAAGGGCCTTGAACGTCAAGCCCTTCCGCGCGCCCTTCACCTGTTTCATGCCCAGCGTCATGCCCTCGTAGCTCTATCCTTCAACATCCTCACCCTCGGGCGCTATGCCACGACGGCTTCCAATTGCATCTTCAAATCAGCCAGCCAAGCGTCGAAAACCGATTCGTCCAAAAACGCGGCGACGGCCTGGGCGGGATTGGCGCCCGCCTCGATCTGGGCGCGCACGGCGGCCCGATCCTGCGCTGCCCGGTCGAACAGCGATTTGCCCAGCACCGAACGAGCTTCGTTGCCCTTCGGAGTCGGGAACGTCCGGTACAGCCCCGCGTCCATGGTCTCGAGCGCAGCGGGCAGGGTCTCAGCGTAGTTGCGGGAAGAATCCCCCAGCGACAGAGCGACGTCCTTCAAGAACTCCGGCTCGATCGCCTCTTTGGTCACGGGCAGATACCCCGCTTTCACGGCGAACCCGGCATTCTGCTCCTTGGCCGTGAACCAGGTGAGAAACTCGACGCACGCACACTCCGTACGCTCGTCGGCCTTCGTCACCACGAAGCCCGCACCCTGCTGAGGGGCGCACGGAACGCCGCTTTCGAACGTGGGAGCAGGCAAGGCTATCACCTCGATGGGATAGCTGGTCTGATCATCAACCGTCACGGTCTGGGGAAAATACACGACCGACGAGGACGACCCCACGTAACTGAGCAGGTCGCCGGTCTTGACGGCGTCTGAGCGGAACTTGCCTTCGGAAGAGAACCAACCCTGCACCATGGGCACGTAGTAGTTGTCCCACAACGCCTTCATCGTAGCGCGATCAAGATCGAGCTCGATGCGTCCGTCACGAACGGAAAGCACTTCGTGACCCAACTGCTTCGCACCGGTGACCAGGTAATTCGTCAAAGCATCTCGGCCGAAGAACGCACGTCCGTCGTTCGGCACGTCCGGGGTTTGCGCATCGGTCCATTCGTAATAGCGCTGCGACACCGTCACGATCCCCTCGACGGTGGCAAGCTCGTCGAGCGTGCTGCCCGTTGCATCGGCGAACACCCGCCAATCGGTCAGATTCATCTGAAACGTCTCGGTTGATTTCGCCACGGGAAACACCTTCAGAGAACCCGTGCCGTCCAGATCCCCTTCGGCCAAAAACGCCTCGACGTACCGATCCTTCTGCTCGTCGGTCAGGTATCCGGAAAGATCGGCCACGCGCCCGAAGCTATCGACAAGCGAAGCCGTATCGGGATACGAAAGGAACGCGTCGGGCATATCGGCATACCCGACAAGCTCCTGCGCCGACCCGGTCACCGCTGCGGCCAAATCGTTTACGCCGCCCTGGCTGGAACTGGTAACCACCACGCCCACGCTTTTGCCCTGGGTCGCGTTGAACTCGTCGACAAGCGATTCGAACGCCTGCTGCTGGGTTCCGTTGTAGTACGTCCACAGCTCGATCTGCACGGGGTCGGCGGGATCGAGCAGCGAAGAAGCGTCTTTGCCCGACGCAGCCGCGCCCGGGTCCGAGCAACCCGCCAAGGTCAGCATTCCCGCAAGAGCAAGCGCAGCAGCCTGCCTCAGCGTCTTTTTCGCACTCATCCGCTCCCCCTCTGAATCGCGCACAACCACCCCACACCTATGCGTACGTTTCAGAACATTCTAAGTCATGAAGCGGAGCTGCGGCCGACGAACTTGCGAACGCGCCGAGACGGCAGGAAGCTTTGGGTTGGCGGCAGGCCCTTACGAGTCCCGCGGCGCTTTCGGAGGCTTCGCATCGCGCGGAGCCGCCGAAGCACGGGGAACGGCCGCTTGCTCGTGGTCACGGTCGCACAACGGCTGATCGACGTCCAAAGGAGCCCGCTGCTCGTCAAGGTGCCGCGCCACCGCCGACACTCCCGACAAGCGGCCGGCAGCATCCGGATCGTTGAGCATCTGCTTGGCATCGCGCTTGAACGTCTTGGTTGTTTGAATGAGTATCGCGCCGATAAGGAACGGCATCCAGAACACGATGCCGCGATAGACGAGCGCAATGGACAGCCCCGCCGCCGCAGTCGCCCCGAAAGACGTGAACGCCACCACCACGGCAGCTTCCACCACGCCTACGCCCTGCGGCGTGATCGAGATCATAGCGAACAGCGTTGCCACCACATAGCCGCAGATGAGCGCTTCGGGAACCGTTACGCCGAACCCAACGCCCACCAAGCTGAAGCAGGCAAGCTCGCACGCGCTTGCGGCAATGGAGCACCCGAAGGATTTCGCCGTGGTCTTGGGGTTGTGCGCGATAAGGCCCGCTGCGTCGGAAAACGAGCACACCGTACGCTCCACCCACGGGTCGAGCGGCCCTTTCTTGAAGCGGGCGAGAATGCGGTTGACCAACCGTTCGATGGGCCGCAGCACGCGCAGCACGAGCGCCGGACGCTTGCGGCCCAGTACCAAGATGGTGATCATGGCCCCCACCAGCGCGATGACAAGCAGCCCGAGCAGGAACCACAGGGGCGACAAGCCCACCGTGGCGGCCAATATGGCGAAGCCTATCAGCATGATGGTGGCGAATCCCGAATCGATGGTGATCTGCATGAGCAGCGCCGCGCTGGTTGCCTTGCCCGGGGCAATGCCGCGCTGGCGCGCATCGTCCACCACCAGCGTAGTGCCGGCCAGGTTGAGCGACGGCGCGATCGTGTTCATGAAAAACGTCCCGAACACCAAAGGCAGCGTCGAGCGCGGATCCATGCGCTCGTCAACCGCTTCGAACGCATACGAATACGCGAAGCTCTGCGCGAAGTACTTTCCCAGCTGGGTGCACAGCGCAGCGATCAACGGGATGGCCGCGCCCTTCTTGATGGTTTCCACCAGCTCGACCAGCTGATCGCCGCGCAAAAGCACCACCGCAAGCACGATGACGATAACAAGCCCGATGAGCAGGTTTCTGATGTTGAGCTTCACAGCCTTGCTCGCGCCCCGAACGCCTCCGCCTAGCGGAGGAATTCCTTGAGGTCGGAGTGCACGAGGAAGTCGAGCTCGTTGGCCGATTCCGCATCCGTTTCCAAGAACAGGAAGCCGTAATTGCCCACGCGCCGAACGTCGAACGGCCGCATCTCGAGCACATGGGAGAAACGGCTGAGGAACGCATCGTAGTCGAACCGCTCGTCCCCTGTAGCGTCGGCCGGCGGATTGAGCAGCGACATCGTGTACACTTTGTCGCCCTTGCCCTCGAACGCGCGATCGAAATCAGGG
Organism: Paraeggerthella sp.; assembly: GCF_048427265.1. NCBI lineage: Bacteria > Bacillati > Actinomycetota > Coriobacteriia > Eggerthellales > Eggerthellaceae > Paraeggerthella > Paraeggerthella sp. The sequence goes on along the minus strand of NZ_DBFOSR010000014.1, from coordinate 4,955 downwards.
CGCTCATCTTCCAGGAACGCCTCGTACGTGCGATACCCGTAGCCGTGCCAGCTGACGTCGGTGCCGCCCAAACCCGCGAAACGAAGCGGGTTGAACTCGATGGGGCACACGTGCCCGTCGAGAACGCGCACCTCTACATGCACGGGGAAATTGCGCGCTCCCACAAGCGCGTTCACGCGGTCAAGCCATTGCGTGAACAGCGCGGACGTTTCGCGCACGATAGGCGCGCTCGTCACGTACATGCGGTCGGACGTATCCTCGGCTGAAACGAAGTCGTGGCGCAAGACGTTGAGGATATGCGCCGCGCCGGTGGCGTCGAAGTACGCGTCGAGCGCGTACTCGGTCCCCTCGATGTAGCCCTCCAAGATGAACGATCCGGACCCGATGACGCTTTCGGGGTACATGTCGTGCCAGGTGGACGCGTTGCGCTGAATGTCGGCAAGCGCGCGCTCCCAGTCTTCGCGATCTTGGATGGCGTACACGCCCATGCTGCAGAATCCGACGGACGGCTTCAGCACGAACGGCGCTTCCAGCTTCGAGAAGTCCAGCTTGAACAGCTCGTCAACCGAGCAGGTTTTGAAGAACAGATCAGGGTCGAGGGCAGCCAGAACCTGCCGCATAGCGGCTTTGTCCTTGAACAGCCCGATAGCGCGCGACAGGCTTTCGTTATGCGCGTTCTCGACGATCCACGCCAAGGCGTTTTCGGAATTGGTGTACACGCGCTCGCCTGCATCGATACGGCGCACGGCTTCGTCTGCCGACACCAGGTTCAACGCACGGCCCGCGGCTGTCGTGCGCGCGAATTCGTTGTCGAGCACGGGATGCTGCGAAGACTCCATCCACGCAAGCAGCGGTTCTGATGCATACGGCTCGTCAAGCACTATCATTGCTTCGAATCCTCCTTCATCGGTGCGCTTCGAGCATGCGAAGCGCTTCGCGCATCCGCCGGCGCAAACACCGCGCGGCGACAAACAAACAGTATAGCATGGGCGCGCCCGCGCCCGGCAGCCCTACTCCCGACCGGCGGCACGATAGACGCGCACAAGGTCGCGCGCGTTCGTGATGTCGAAAAGAACCGCAACCGCAAACGCAAGGCCCAGCCCTATCGTCACCGCACCTTGCCGCGGCGCGATCATGAACACGAACGGCGCAAGCACGAGCGCGATAGGAACGAAAAAGCCGATCAAACAGCTGCCCAAACGCTTCCACAGCCCGTAGACGAACGACGCCACCACGTACACGAACAGCCCGGTGGCAGGAGACCCCGCCAAGCTCAACACCGCCAAAGCCGCCGCTTTCGCCGCCACGACGGCGCCTTCCTTCTTGATGCTTTGGCGCGTCTCATCGCGCACCTGTTCCGGCGTTTTCTGAGGAGCCGATGCCCTGAACGGCGCAAACGGGTCGAACGGATCGAACGGCACGCCGCCGGGCGCGCCCTCGCCGGCGGAGCGGGCGCCGTCCCACGAGGTCCATACGTAGGTGGTGCGGCCCTGCCCTTGCGACGAACCCTGCCCGAACGGCCAATCCGCGAACGGGTCCCATTCGACCTGCTGGGGCGATCCGTACGGGTTCGCCGTAGGATGCGCGTACGGGTTGCCCGCATAGGGGCGCGGGTCGCGACGCGGGTCGAACTCCGGCGTCCACGAGCGGTTGAGCAGCACATCGCGCGCTTCGTTGATTTGCTTGGTCAGCTCTTCCGCTTCGGCACGCTCGGCGGAATCAAGCGGAAATTTGTCCGGGTGATGGGCGATGACCAGCTTGCGATGCGAGGCTTTGACCTCGTCGTCAGTAGCCCCCTCGCTCAGGTTCAGTATGTTCAACGCTTGAGATTTCTTCATGCCGCCCACTATACCGAAGCGCATTGCGCGTTGCGCCCCCGGTGCGAGTATGTTCCTTTTACGACAAGGAAGGAACATAACCATACCCGAAACGCTCACACGTTCGCGGCTACGACATTGATGCGAAAAAGCGGCCGTTGCCCTTCCTGCAAAAAAGCTGGACCCGACAAGCGGATCCAGCTTTTCGATCAAGCGTGCTTGGGGGGGCGCTGCGGGCTTCGGCCGCGCGCCAGCTGCCAGCTTAGTGCCTGAAGTGGCGATGGCCGGTGAACACGAGCGCGATGCCGTGCTCGTCAGCGGCGGCGATCACCTCGTCGTCGCGGATGGACCCGCCCGGCTCGATAATGGCCGTCACGCCGGCCTCGGCCAAAGCGTCAAGGCCGTCGCGGAACGGGAAGAACGCGTCCGACGCGGCCACGGAGCCCTTCGCCTGCTCGCCCGCCTGCTCGACGGCGATGCGCGCGGAGTTCACGCGGTTGGGCTGGCCGCCGCCCACGCCCACCGTGGCATGGTTCTTGGTAAGCGCGATGGCGTTGGACTTGACCGACTTGCACACGTTCCAAGCGAACAGCAGCTCGGCCATTTCCTCGTCGGTAGGCTGGCGCTTCGTGGGAACCGTGAACGCAGCCGGATCCTCCAGCACGCCGTCGGAATCCTGCACGAGCAGGCCGCCCTCGACGGAGCGGTACTCCACTTCCCCGCCGGCCTTGTTCACGCCGCCCGTGGACAGGAGACGCGCGTTCTTCTTGGCACTGTACATGTCCAGCGCGTCGCCCGCGAACTCGGGCGCCACGATGGCCTCGACGAACTGCTTGTTCTCGAAGATGGCAACCACCACGTCGGACGTGACCGGACGGTTGAACGCCATGACGCCGCCGTACGCGCTGACCGGGTCGCACGCATGCGCGCGTTGGTACGCGGCCACCAGGTCGGCGTCCTGGCACACGCCGCACGGCGTAAGGTGCTTCACGATGACGCACGCGGGCTCGTCGAACTCGCGCACGGCCGTCCAGGCGGCGTCCAGGTCCAGGTAGTTGTTGTACGAAAGCTCCTTGCCCTGGTGCTGCTTGGCGTGGGCCAGGCTGTGCTCGGCACCCGCGTAGCTGTCGCGACGGTAGAACGCGGCGGACTGATGCGGGTTCTCGCCGTAGCGCAGGTCCTGCACCTTGGTCAGGTTGAGGGCGCGGGCGGCCGGGTACTTCTGGTCGCCTTCGAGCTGCTCGCCCATCCAGGCGGCGATGGCGCCGTCGTAGGCGGCCGTCGTGCGGAACACGTCGAGCGCCAGCTTCGCGCGCGTATCGCGCGTGGTGGCACCGTCGTTGGCGCGCATCTCGGCCAAGATGTCGTCGTAGGTTTCCGGGCGCGTGACCACGGCCACGCTCTCGAAGTTCTTGGCGGCGGAGCGCAGCATGGACGGGCCGCCGATGTCGATGTTCTCGATGCAGGTTGCGAAGTCGGCGCCGCCGGCCACCGTCTTCTCGAAGGCGTACAGGTTCACGACCACCATATCGATCATCTGGATGCCGTGCTCGGCCGCCTGGGCCATGTGGGCCTCGTTGTCGCGCTTGGCCAGCAGACCGCCGTGCACGCGCGGGTGCAGCGTCTTCACGCGTCCGTCCATCATCTCCGGGAACTGCGTCACGTCGTCGATCGGCGTGACCGGCACGCCGGCCTCCGCGATGACGCGGGCCGTGCCGCCCGTGGAGATGACCTCCGCTCCGAACTCCTCCACGAGGACGCGGGCGAAATCGACGACGCCCGCCTTGTCCGTAACGGACATCAAAACGCGCTTGACCTTCGGATTGCTCATATGGTCTTACATCCTTTCCTTTTGGGTTCCGCCGCCTTGCGAACGACGAAACAACTCGACGCTGCGGGCCCTATTGCCCTGCACCGGCATTGCCTCCGGCGCTCTATCTACCTGCCCAAGCTGCTTTCGTGCTTGGCGCGGGCTTCTTCACTGTACCGTTGCCGGTAGCGTACGTCCACCAGCTCGCCGACGATCGCTATCGCCAATTCGGCGGGCGTCTTCGCCCCGAACTTCAAGCCGATGGGGCGCTTGACGCGCACCCAGTCGTCCTCGGTGGCGCCCGCCGCCAAAACCAGCTCGTGCACGCGATCGTTCTTGCCAGCGCACCCCATCATGCCCACGTAATGCGCGCCGTGCTTGGCCGCCCACACGCAGGCCTCGGGGTCGAACATGTGGCCGCGCGTGAGCACGCACACGTAGTCCGCCGACGTGCAGGACAACTGGTCCAGCGCATCGAAGCTGCCGCCGGGAAGGACGATGCGCTCGGCGTCCGGGAAGCGGGCTTCGCTCACGTACGCGGGGTCGTAGTCGACCACCGTCACGCGAAAGCCCACGTGCGCGGCCAGCGCCGCGACTTCGCTGGCCGCGTCCGACGCGCCCAGCAACCACACGCGCACCTGCTCGAACAGCGGGACGGAAAGCCAGGTGAGGCCTTCGAACTGCTCGTTGTGCATCGAAGGCCCGCGCGTGACGTCCTTCATCTGAAACGCATCGCGTGCGGAATGCGGGCGCGCCGCCACGATCTCCTTCGCATCGTTGCAGAAGAACACGAGCGGCTCGCCGTCGGCGGAACCTTGGTCGCCGTACTTCTTCGTCACCTCGTTGTCGGTGTTGGCCTGGGCCTGCTGTGCATCGTAGACCACCTTGAAGCCGATCCAGGCAAGGTCGCCTTCGTCGATGGCGCGCACGGCGCGCTCGAACACGACGGCGTCGGCTTCGCCCAAGCTGCGCGCGATCACGTCCGCGTACGACGGGTCGACATGCTGGTTGCCCGCAAGGGCCTCCGCTGAAAAACACGGGAAGTCGTCAGCCGACAGGACGGGCGTGCGGCCCGCCCGCAGATCAGCCGCCACCGCGGCGAGCACGTCCCTCATCATGCGATATGCACCTTCCTGTCCTCGCCCACCGTCACGCGGCCCTCGGCGATCTGGCGCAGCACCTCGGGGTAGATGACGTGCTCCACCTCATGGATGCGCGCCTCCAAATCCTCCAACGCGTCGCCTTCGCGCACTTCGACGGCGCGCTGCGCCACGATGGGTCCCTTGTCGTAGTCCTCGTTCGCGAAATGCACGGTCACGCCCGTCACC